>NZ_JASCAE010000074.1:0-46020 GCF_029967975.1 Pseudomonas sp. V98_8 | reverse complement strand
TTTTTGCTGGGCCGGCACTCCGGCGTTTGAAAAAGGGAGTCGCCGTAAGGGCGAATCCATAGGAGGCCGTTACCGCAGCAATGGATATGTACTCCGACAACAAATAAAGGGTCGGCTACCCGGTAGCTTTTGTGACCGGTGGTCGATACACCTCGGCCTGCCGGACAATTTGCGCTTAGCTGTAGGGATAACCCCAAGGCGCGCGCAGGTTCCTGATCGCCACAGCGGCGCCAACTTCAGAACACCGTGAGTCTGAGGGCCGTCGCAATGCTGACCTTGAATATCAATGGCCAGGACCAGGAGCTGGATGTCCCTGCGGACATGCCGCTGCTATGGGTCCTGCGCGATGTTGCGCACTTGACCGGCACCAAGTTCGGCTGTGGCATGGCCCAGTGCGGCGCCTGTACCGTGCACATCGATGGCACGCCTTTGCGTTCCTGCATCACACCGGCCACGGCTGTGGCCCATGGGCAGAAAATCCTCACCATCGAAGGCCTGTCCACCGACGGCTCGCACCCGGTGCAACAAGCCTGGGCCGAACTCGATGTGGTGCAGTGCGGTTATTGCCAGTCTGGGCAGATCATGTCAGCGGCGGCCTTGCTGGCAAAGATCCCACAACCGACCGACAGCGATATCGACCAGGCGTTGTCAGGCAATATCTGTCGTTGCGGCACCTACCCAAGAATCCGCGCCGCGGTCAAACGCGCTGCCCAACTGGGTTGATGACCATGAACAGCAGCGATCCACTATCGCGCCGCGATTTTCTTAAGGGCAGTGCCATGCTGGGCGGCGGGCTGGTGGTGGCGTTTGTCATCCCCGGGGGCCATCGCTTTGCCCGGGGCGCGGAAAACCAGGGCAACGTGTTCGCACCCAATGCCTTCCTGCGCATCGGCAATGACAACAGCGTCACCGTGCTGCTCGGTCATTCGGAAATGGGTCAGGGTATCTGGACCGGGTTGACCATGCTGATCGCCGAAGAGCTGGACGCCGACTGGTCGAGAATTCGCGTCGAGCACGCACCGGCGTCGGCCGCCGATTACGGTCTGGCCGGGTTCGGCGGCATGCAGATCACCGGCGGCTCGACCTCGACCTGGATGGAGTTCGACCGTTACCGTCAGGCCGGTGCGGCGGCGCGGTTGCTGCTGGTCGAGGCCGCGGCCAAGCGCTTCAACGTCGCCCCCTCGGCGATTCGCACGGAGTCGGGCGTGGTGATTGCTGGCGACCGGCACGCCACCTACGGCGAACTGGCTGATGACGCCGGCAAGCTGCCAGTACCGGACCCTGCGACCATCAAGCTCAAGGAGGCCAAGGACTGGACCATCATCGGCAAACCCACCAAGCGCCTGGATACGCCGGAGAAAATCACCGGCCGCGCCAAATTCGGCATGGACGTGCAGTTCGATGGCCTGATGACGGCGATGGTCGCGCGTTCTCCGGTGTTTGGTGGCAGCGTCAAATCCTTTGAAGGCGCCGAGGCGCTGGCGATACCCGGCGTGCATAAGGTGGTGCAGGTGCCGACCGGCGTGGCGGTGATTGCTGATCACTACTGGGCGGCGAAACTGGGACGGGATGTGCTGCATGTCGAGTGGGACCTGGGGCCGCACGCAGGGCTCGACAGCGAGCAATTGCTCGAGGAATTCCGCAAGCTCGCTGCCACGCCCGGGCTGCCCGTGAGCGAGGCCGGCGATACCCAGGCTGCACTGGCCAAAGCGACCAAGACCCTCGACGTCGAGTACAGCGTGCCCTACCTGGCCCATGCACCCATGGAGCCGCTCAACTGCACCGTGAGCATCACCCAGGACAAATGCGAGATCTGGACCGGTACCCAGTTCCAGACCCTGGACCAGATGATCGCCGGCAAAATCACCGGGCTCAAGCCTGAGCAGGTCGAGATCCATACCGAGTTTCTCGGCGGCGGCTTCGGCCGGCGTGCCAACCCGACCTCGGACTTTGTCGCCGAAGCGGTCCAGGTCGCCAAGGCCGCGGGCGGGCCTGTGAAAACCGTGTGGGCGCGGGAGGATGACATCCGTGGCGGCTATTATCGCTCGGCGTTCCTGCATCAGGCGCGAGTGGGCCTGGGCGCTGATGGCCTGCCGCTGGCGTGGAAGCATGTGCTGGTCGGACAGTCGATCATGGCCGGCACCTCGCTCGAAGCGGCCATGGTCAAGAATGGCATCGACAAGACGTCCGTGGAGGGCGTGGCGGACGGTCCCTACCTGCAGGGGCTGGCTAATCATCAGGTTGAGCTGCATTCGCCAAACACCGGCATCAGTGTGTTGTGGCTGCGTTCGGTGGGGCATACGCACACCGCCTTCGTCATGGAATCGCTGATCGACGAACTGGCCGCGGCGGCAAGCCAGGATCCGGTGGAGTACCGACGGGCCTTGCTCAAGGCGCATCCACGGCATCTTGGCGTATTGAACCTGGCGGTAGAGAAGGCCAACTGGAAGGCGCCGCTGCCGGACGGCCACGCCCTTGGCGTGGCGGTGCATGAGTCATTCGGCAGCTATGTGGCCCAGGTCGCCGAAGTCTCCCAGGATAACCTGGCGATTCGTGTGCATCGGGTGGTGTGTGCGGTGGACTGTGGGATCGCGGTCAATCCGCAGAGCATCGCGGCACAAATGGAGTCGTGCATCGCCTTCGGCCTGGGCTTCACCTTGCACAGCAAGCTGACGATCAAGGATGGCAGGGTAGTGCAGTCCAACTATCACGATTACCAGGTGTTGCGGCTCAACGAGATGCCGGTGGTCGAAGTGCATATCCTGCCCAGCAGCGAAAAACCCGGTGGCATCGGTGAGGTCGGTGTTCCACCCACGGCGCCAGCAGTGGCCAACGCGGTGTACGCCCTGACCGGGCAACGCCTGCGTGAACTGCCGTTGCAACTGTCGGGGGTGTGAGATGAAACGACACCATTGGTTGCTCGGCTCGCTGATACTGATTTGCCTTTTTGTCTATGCAACAGAACTGTTCGCCGATGACAAGGAGGCGGTGAAGGCCTTCGACACCGTCCAGAAGGTGTTCCAGAGCCCCCGATGCCAGAACTGCCACATTCCCGGAGACGCCCCCTTGCAGTTCGACGCCGGGATACCCCATGCGATGAACGTGGTACGCGGCATGGACGGCAAGGGGGCTTCGGGGTTGCCTTGCGCCAGCTGCCATGCCGAAGCCAATCCCCCCGCCAGTTACGGCGCCAATGCCCCGCCGGGGGCTCCGCATTGGAGCCTGCCACCGGCGGCGCACAAAATGGCCTGGATCGGCCTGCCACCGGACATGTTGTGCAGCATGATCAAGGACCGCGCGAGCAACGGTGATCGCGATTTGGCAGCGCTGATCAAGCATGTCAGCGAGGACAAACTGGTGCTGTGGGGCTGGAATCCTGGCGGGGATCGCGCGCCAGTACCGGTGCCGCACGATGTTTTTGTCACACAGTTCAAGCGCTGGGCGGACGCCGGCGGGCCGTGTCCGGTAGTGGGTAGCTGACCAACGGCGAGTCGACATGGAGTCAAACCCGATATCGAGGACTCTAAAGAACATACCCACCTATGGAGTATGTGATGCTGATCTCAGGCAAACCGCACAAATCGTGTGTACGTGCAGGGACGCCACAGCAGGAACGCGAGTTTTTGCGCGATCTGGCCCGCAAGGCAGAGCAAGAGCTGATCGGGGTACAGATGGCGAGCATGGACGAGTTGACGCTACTGCCCAACCGGCACGGTTTCCTCGCGTTGGCCCAATTGGGGCTGGACGCCTGCCAGCAACTGGAGCGACCGGCGACGCTGCTGTTTTTCAATCTTGACGAGTTCAAGCGCATCAACTACCTGTTTGGTCGCACCGAAGGTGATAAGGCGCTGAAAACTTTTGCCGATGTACTGCGCATTGGTTTTCGGGAAAACGATGTGGTCGGCCGGCTGGAGGGCGCCACCTTCGTGGTCTTGCTCACAGGTTCCGGCAGTGTGGACATCGAGGCGATCAAGTCGCGGCTCGAAGAAATGCTCGATGAACGCATGGCCACGGCGCACCGCGGGTATGAGATTCGTTTCAGTATCGGGCAGATTGAGCATGATCCGTCGGTTCATGGCTCGGTTGAAGAAATGCTGATTGAGGCTGAAAAGGTGTTGGGCCGGTAGCACTCCGGTGCGGTGACTGGCCCATCGCGGGCAAGCCCGCTCCCACAGTTGATAGCATTTCAACTCTGTCAAATGTGGGAGCGAGCCTGCTCGCGAAGGCGGCCTTGGAGGCTACGCCTGCCTTCATTTGGCAAACAATTGCCCAATATCCTTGAACGCCTTGAATTCCAGCGCATTCCCGCACGGATCGAACAGAAACATCGTCGCCTGTTCGCCCACCAACCCCTGAAAACGAATCCCCGGCTCAATCACGAAACGCGTCTGCAGCGACTTCAATCGTTCAGCCAGTGCCTCCCATTCTTTCATGCCCAACACCACGCCGAAATGCGGCACGGGTACGTCATGGCCGTCAACCGCGTTGGTATGGGCGGCTTCTTGCGCGGCGTTTTTTGGCGCGAGGTGGATCACCAGTTGGTGGCCGAAAAAGTTGAAATCGACCCAGTGCTCGCTGGAGCGGCCTTCCTCCAGGCCAAACACGCTACCGTAGAAGTGCCGCGCGGAGGCCAGGTCATAGACCGGAATGGCGAGGTGAAAAGGGGAAAGATTCATCGGCGTGCCTCGATCGCGTAAAGTTGAGACTGAGTTTACCTCTGGGAATTTTGATGAAAAGACGATAATTTTTGCATCGAGCTCAAATTATTTCGATTAGTCGGAAACTCATCATGCTGCGCGAACTCAAGACTTTTATCGCCGTGACACGCTACGGTACGTTCGCCGCGGCGGCCATGCACATCGGTCTGACCCAGTCGGCTGTCAGTGCGCAGATTCGAAACCTGGAGCAAGCCCTCGGCATACGCCTGTTTGATCGCACCGGACGCCAGGCGTTGCTCAATGCAGCGGGTCAGCGGGCGTTGCCCATGGCCCGGGAAATGCTCGACATCTTCAGCCGCATGGCTGTCAGTGAGGACGTTAGCCAATACCGTGGTGAGCTGAAAATCGGCGCAGTGGCCACCGCCCAGACCGGTTTGCTGCCGCAGGCGCTGTTGCGTTTGCGCCAGCAGGCACCGTTGCTGGAACCGAAGTTGGTTCCCGGCGTTTCCCTCAATTTGCTGAGCCAGGTAGATACCGGCGAAGTGGACCTGGCGATCCTGATCAAGCCGCCGTTCGAACTGCCCAAGGAACTGGTGGCACACGTGATTCGCCGCGAACCCTTCGTACTGATTGTGCCAGCGAACCTCGAAGGTGGTGAGCCACTGCAGCTGCTCGTTGAACATCCCCAAGTGCGTTACGACCGCAATTCATTTGGTGGACGACTGGTGACGCGATTTCTAAGGGAACAGCAAATCGATGTGCGCGTTGCGTTGGAGCTGGATGAGTTGGAAGCCATTGTGAAAATGGTTGAGTGTGGGCTGGGGGTTTCGCTGCTGCCCGCGGCGGGGCTTTGGTTGGAACATGGGGCAAAGGTCAGGGTGATCCCGCTGGGAGAGTTGACCTTCTACCGCGAAATCGTGCTGTTGCAGCGGCACAGCCAACGGATGCAGCCGATCCAGCAGTTGTTCGCGAAGTGCCTGGTTTGAAGATCAAAAGAACCGCCTGAACAGGCGGTTTTTTACATGATTTTGGATCGTGTTATCGTCCCTTACCTATCAGTTCTGATAGTTGTCATTTTGGGCATTACACTAAAAACTCAGGCTCCCAGCACTTGAAAGCCAGGCACGCCCATGGATGCTTCATTACCAATCCTGCTCAGCCAATACTTCTACGACTCACTGGATCGCCTGACCAGCCAAGGCCAGCCGGATGCTTGCGGGCCCCAATTTTTTTACTGCGCAAGTCGTTTAGCTACCGAGATACAGGGAGCGGTGTGTTGCTCCATCGTCCAGCAGGGTGACCTGGTACTCGCGGAGCAGCAACACCAGGGCGGTGCATCCGAAAGCACCTTGCTGGCTACCGATCAACAAGGATCGGTGTTGCATCTACTCAAAAACAACTTCCCGCAACGGTCTATCGCTTACTCGCCTTATGGTCATCACCCAAATGAAAGCGGTTTGACCAGTCTACTTGGGTTTAACGGTGAGCGCCGAGATGCTGTGACCGGTTGTTATTGGCTGGGCAATGGCTATCGGGCGTTTAATCCGGTATTGATGCGGTTTAACAGCGTGGACAATTGGAGTCCCTTTGGCAGAGGAGGATTGAATGCGTATGCGTATTGCCAGGGGAATCCGGTGCTGCGGACGGATCCGACTGGGCACGTAGCTATCATCGCAAGCAAGGCGCTGAACATTTTACCGCGAACCCGCAAAGGAACGTTCCTCGGCTTTTATGTTGGGAGAAAAGCGCCCCTCACCAGCCTCAAGAATGGCGGAACGCTTTCTGGGGCGGCTATGCATGCTAAAGGAAAACTGCTGGGGCCAGGCCTCTATGCAACGTCAGATGAAAAAGTTGCACAAGCATTCTTGAATCAAGCTGGCCCTAACAGTGAAGTACGGATGTTCGGTGTTCACTATGTCGGCGAGCTTGACGTGAGTCAGTATGGGCACGGTATCCATCGCAATGCCAGCTTGCAGACAGTTGCTCAGTCTGGCTCGACCTATCGAGTTCCAAACACGCAATTCGACAATCTCATTTTGACAGAACAGGGTTCTCCAGCTCCCGCGGTGCGGGCTACGCCGCCGACCGTACGCCCTAGAGCTGCTTTACCGTCAGTTTCTCAAGTTCAACGTGCACAGATTGCCTCCCCACCTCGCGCGCAAGCGCCAGGAATGAACAATTCGAACAGGCACCAGCAGGATTTTAATGTAATAACTCCGCTTCAGATGCGGATTAGAGGGCTGCAGAAAATGACGTTGAAACAATTAGAGCAACTGGATTTGTAATAGGGTTTTAAATATTGCCTTAAGTTGAAAGCTGCCACTTTGGCACAAAAAACCCGCCTGAAGCGGCGGGTTTTTTTACTGGCTAACCGAAGATCACTCTTCGAGGTTGCCCATGGCCGTGGTGTTGAAGCCACCGTCCACGTACATGATTTCACCGCTGATGCCGGACGCCAGGTCCGAGCACAGGAAGGCGCCGGCGTTGCCGACTTCTTCGATGGTGACGTTGCGACGCAGCGGGGTTTGCGCTTCGTTGGCGGCCAGCATCTTGCGGAAGTTCTTGATGCCGGAAGCGGCGAGGGTGCGGATCGGGCCGGCCGAGACGCAGTTGACGCGAGTACCGTCCGGGCCCAGGGAGCCGGCCAGGTAACGTACGCCGGCTTCCAGGGAAGCCTTGGCCATGCCCATCACGTTGTAGTTGGGCATGGTGCGCTCGGCGCCCAGGTACGACAGGGTCAGCAGGCTGCCGTTGCGGCCTTTCATCATTTCGCGGCCGGCCTTGGCCAGGGCCACGAAGCTGTAGGCGCTGATGTCGTGGGCGATGCGGAAACCTTCACGGGTGGTGGCCTCGGTGAAGTCGCCGTCCAGTTGATCGCCCGGGGCGAAGCCTACGGAGTGCACGATGCAGTCCAGGCCGTCCCACTTCTTGCTCAGCTCTTCGAAGACCTTGGCGATTTCCGCATCGCTGGCCACGTCGCACGGGAAGCACAGCTCGGGGCTCGAACCCCAGCCCTGTGCGAATTCTTCGACACGACCCTTGAGTTTGTCGTTCTGATAAGTGAAGGCAAGCTCAGCGCCCTCGCGATGCATGGCGGCAGCGATGCCGGATGCGATGGACAGCTTGCTGGCGACACCGACGATCAGTACGCGCTTACCGGCGAGAAAACCCATGTGTTGCTCCTCTTTTCAGGTTATTGCGCAGTGGCTGGAACCAGGAAGGCGGCTTCCAGCAACTGCTGTGTATACGGATGTTGGGGGGCGGCAAAAATGCTTTGCGCGTCACCCTGTTCGACCACTTGGCCCTGCTTGACCACCATCAACTGGTGGCTCAGCGCCTTGACGACAGCCAGGTCATGGCTGATAAACAGATACGTCAGGTTGTACTTGCTTTGCAGTGATCGTAACAGCTCGACCACTTGGCGTTGCACGGTGCGGTCGAGGGCCGAAGTCGGCTCGTCCAGCAGAATCAACGCCGGTTTTAGCACTAATGCCCGGGCAATGGCGATTCTCTGCCGTTGCCCGCCGGAAAATTCGTGGGGGTAGCGGTGCCGGGTTTCCGGGTCCAGACCTACCTCCTTGAGTGCAGCAATAATCGCTTGTTCCTGTTCAGCCTCGGTGCCCATCTTGTGGATCCGCAGGCCCTCGCCGACGATCTGGCTCACGCACATTCGCGGGCTCAGGCTGCCGAAGGGGTCCTGGAACACCACCTGCATTTCCCGCCGCAGTGGCCGCACCTGTTGCTGCGTCAGGCTGTCCAGCTGCTTGCCTTCAAAACGGATGCCGCCTTTACTGCCGATCAAGCGCAGGATCGCCAGGCCCAGTGTCGATTTGCCGGAACCGCTTTCTCCCACGATCCCCAGGGTTTGGCCCTGGGGCAGGCTGAAATTGATGCCGTCGACTGCCTTGACGTAATCGACGGTCTTTTTCAGCAAGCCTTTCTTGATCGGGAACCAGACTTTCAGGTCCTCGACCGTGAGCATGGGCGGGCCGACAACATTGGTCGCAGGCGTCCCGCTGGGCTCCGCTGCCAGCAGCTCCCGAGTGTACGGATGCTGCGGCGCGCGGAACAATTGTTCGCACGATGCCTGTTCGACGATGCAACCGCGCTGCATGACACATACGCGATGCGCAATTCTTTTCACCAGGTTCAAATCGTGGCTGATCAACAGCAGCGCCATGCCCAGGCGGGCCTGCAGTTCCTTGAGCAATTCGAGGATTTTAAGCTGAACGGTCACGTCCAGCGCGGTGGTCGGCTCGTCGGCGATCAGCAGTTCCGGCTCGTTGGCCAGGGCCATGGCGATCATCACGCGCTGGCGTTGGCCGCCGGACAATTCGTGAGGCAGGGCCTTGAGGCGCTTTTCCGGTTCCGGGATGCCGACCATTTCCAGCAGCTCCAGGGTGCGTTTGGTCGCGATTTTGCCGGTCAGGCCCTTGTGGATGCCCAGCACCTCGTTGATCTGCTTCTCGATCGAGTGCAGCGGGTTAAGCGAGGTCATCGGCTCCTGGAAGATCATTGCGATCCGGTTGCCGCGGATATGGCGGATGGTTTTCTCTTTCAGGTTGAGCAGGTTCTGCCCGGAATATTCGATGGTGCCCGACGGGTGCCGGGCGAGCGGGTAGGGCAGCAGGCGCAGGATCGAATGCGCCGTTACCGATTTGCCGGACCCGCTTTCACCCACCAGCGCCAGGGTCTCGCCACGCTTGATATCGAAGCTGACACCTTCCACCACCCGCTGGCAGCGCTCGCCAACGACGAATTCGACGGCCAGGTCGCGCACTTCGATCAGATTGTCCTGATTCATTTCACTTCCTCGGGTCGAAGGCATCGCGAGCGGACTCGCCGATGAACACCAGCAAACTCAACATCAACGCCAGCACCGCAAACGCGCTCATGCCCAGCCAGGGCGCTTGCAGGTTGGATTTGCCCTGGGCCACCAGTTCACCCAGTGACGGACTGCCGGCCGGCAAGCCGAAGCCAAGGAAGTCCAGGGCGGTCAGGGTGCCGATGGCGCCGGTCAGGATGAACGGCATGAAGGTCATGGTCGAGACCATGGCGTTGGGCAGGATGTGGCGGAACATGATCGCGCCATTCTGCATGCCCAAGGCCCGGGCTGCACGCACGTATTCAAGGTTGCGCCCACGCAGGAACTCGGCGCGCACCACGTCCACCAGGCTCATCCAGGAAAACAGCAGCATGATCCCCAGCAGCCACCAGAAGTTCGGCTGGACGAAGCTCGCGAGGATGATCAGCAGGTACAGCACCGGCAATCCGGACCAGATCTCCAGGAAACGCTGCCCGGCCAGATCCACCCAGCCGCCGTAGAAACCCTGCAGCGCGCCGGCGATCACCCCGATGAGCGAACTGAGCAGCGTCAGCGTGAGGGCAAACAACACGGAAATGCGGAAGCCGTAGATCACCCGGGCCAGCACATCGCGGCCCTGGTCATCGGTGCCCAGCAGGTTATCGGCCGACGGTGGCGCGGGGGCCGGTACCTTCAGGTCGTAATTGATGCTCTGGTAGCTGTAGGGAATCGGCGCCCACAACACCCAGGCGTCCTTGGCCTTGAGCAGTTCGCGGATGTACGGGCTCTTGTAGTTGGCTTCCAGCGGGAATTCGCCGCCGAAGGTGGTTTCCGGGTAGCGCTTGAGGGCCGGGAAGTACCAGCCGTTATCGTAGTGCACTACCAGTGGCTTGTCGTTGGCGATCAACTCGGCGCCGAGGCTGGCACCGAACAGGATCAGGAACAACCACAGTGACCACCAGCCACGCTTGTTGGCCTTGAACAGTTCGAAACGTCGTCGATTGAGCGGGGACAGGTTCATCTCAATGCTCCCGGCTTTCGAAGTCGATGCGTGGATCGACGAAGGTGTAGGTGAGGTCGCCGATCAACTTCACCACCAGCCCCAGCAGGGTGAAGATGAACAAGGTGCCAAAGACCACCGGGTAATCGCGGTTGATTGCCGCTTCGAAACTCATCAGGCCGAGGCCGTCGAGGGAGAAGATCACTTCCACCAGCAACGAACCGGTGAAGAAGATACCGATGAATGCCGAGGGGAAACCGGCGATCACCAGCAGCATGGCGTTGCGAAATACATGACCATACAGCACGCGTTGATTGGTCAGGCCCTTGGCCTTGGCGGTCACCACGTACTGCTTGTTGATTTCATCGAGGAAGCTGTTTTTGGTCAGCAGGGTCATGGTCGCGAAGTTGCCGATCACCAGGGCGGTCACGGGAAGCGCCAGGTGCCAGAAGTAGTCGAGGATCTTGCCGCCCATGCTCAACTCGTCGAAGTTGTTCGAGGTCAGCCCGCGCAACGGGAACCAGTCCAGGTAACTGCCGCCGGCAAACACCACGATCAACAGGATGGCGAACAGGAATGCCGGGATCGCATAGCCGACGATGATCGCCGAACTGGTCCAGACGTCGAAGTGGCTGCCATGCCGCGTGGCCTTGGCGATCCCCAACGGGATCGACACCAGGTACATGATCAGGGTGCTCCACAACCCGAGGGAGATCGATACCGGCATCTTTTCCTTGATCAGGTCGATGACCTTGGCATCACGGAAAAAGCTGTCGCCAAAATCCAGGGAGGCATAGTTCTTGACCATGATCCACAAGCGTTCCGGCGCCGATTTGTCGAAGCCGTACATGTGTTCGATTTCCTTGATCAGCGCCGGGTCCAGGCCTTGGGCGCCACGATAGGCGGAGCCTGCCACCGACACCTCGGCGCCGCCACCGGCGATGCGGCTGGTGGCGCCTTCGAAGCCTTCGAGCTTGGCGATCATCTGTTCTACGGGGCCACCGGGGGCGGCCTGGATGATCACGAAGTTGATCAGCAAGATGCCGAACAGTGTCGGGATGATCAGCAGCAGTCGCCGAAAAATATACGCCAGCATCTGATTACTCCGTGCCCGCAGGGTCGGCTTGCAATTTGGTTTCGATCTCTATGGCCGGTTTCGCATCGGGCTTGATCCACCAGGTGTTGATGCCGATGTCGTATTTAGGCGAGACCTTGGGGTGGCCGATGTGGTTCCAGTACGCCACGCGCCAGGTCTTGATGTGCCAGTTGGGGATGACGTAATAGCCCCATTGCAGCACCCGGTCCAGTGCGCGGGCATGGGCCACCAGGCTTCGGCGTGAGTCGGCGTTGATGAGTTGTTCGACCAACTGGTCTACCACCGGGTCTTTCAGGCCCATGGAATTACGGCTGCCGGGTTTGTCGGCGGCCGCGGTCATCCAGAACTCACGCTGTTCGTTGCCCGGCGAATTGGACTGCGGGAAGCTGCCGACGATCATGTCGAAGTCCCGCGAGCGCACGCGGTTGACGTACTGCGAAACGTCGACCCGGCGGATTACCAATTCGATACCGAGGTCACTCAGGTTGCGCTTGAACGGCAACAGGACCCGTTCGAATTCGGTCTGGGCCAGCAGGAATTCGATGCTCACCGGTTTGCCGGTGGCGTCGACCATCTTGTCATCGACGATGCGCCAGCCGGCCTCTTGCAGCAGTTGGTAAGCCTTGCGTTGCTGGGTGCGGATCATGCCACTGGCATCGGTCACGGGATTCTGGAACGCCTCGCTGAAGACCTGCTCGGGAATCTTGCCGCGAAACGGTTCGAGGATTGCCAACTGATCGGCATCGGGCAAGCCGGTGGCAGCCATTTCCGAGTTCTCGAAGTAACTGCGGGTCCTTGCGTAGGCACCGTTGAACAATTGCTTGTTGGTCCATTCGAAGTCCAGCAGCAGGGTCAGGGCCTGGCGCACGCGCACGTCCTGGAACAACGGGCGGCGCAGATTGAATACGAAGCCTTGCATGCCGGTGGGATTGCCGTTGGGGATCTGTTCCTTGATCAGCCGGCCTTCGGTCACCGCCGGGATATTGTAGGCGTTGGCCCAGTTCTTCGCGGTCATCTCCAACCAGTAATCGAACTGCCCGGCCTTCAGGGCCTCCAGCGCCACCGTGTTGTCGCGGTAGTAGTCGGTGGTCATCACGTCGAAGTTGTAGAAGCCGCGGTTGATCGGCAAGTCCTTGCCCCAGTAATCCTTGACCCGCTCATAGCGCACCGAGCGCCCGGCCTTCACTTCGGTAACCTTGTACGGGCCGCTGCCCAGTGGGATTTCCAGGTTGCCCTTGTTGAAGTCGCGGCTCGCCCACCAGTGCTTGGGCAGCACCGGCAACTGGCCAAGGATCAACGGCAATTCGCGGTTGTTGCTGTGCTTGAACTTGAACAGCACGGTCAGCGGATCTTCGGCGACCACGTCTTCGACATCGCTGTAGTAGCCGCGGTACATCGGTGCGCCATCCTTGACCAGGGTCTGAAAGCTGAACACCACGTCGTCGGCGCGAACCGGATGCCCATCATGGAAACGCGCTTCGGGCCGCAAATAGAAACGCACCCAGTCGTTGTTCGGGGCTTTTTCGATCTTGCCGGCGATCAGGCCATATTCCGTGAAAGGTTCATCCAGACTCTGTCGGGCCAGGGTGTCGTAGATCAAGTCGATGTCGTTGGCCGACACGCCCTTGCTGATGAACGGGTTGAGGCTGTCAAACCCGCCGAACCCGGCCTGGCGGAATTTGCCGCCCTTGGGGGCGTCCGGATTGACGTAATCGAAGTGTTTGAAGTCGGCCGGGTATTTCGGCGGCTCGTTGTACAGGGTCAGGGCATGTTGCGGGGAGGCGAAGGCCCACCCTGCGAACAACAGGGCGCCGGCCTGCAGGAGCAGGGCGCTTGCGGATTTCATCGATCTTTCTCCGAAGATTTCAGCCACCACGCGCTCAGGCCCAAGGTGTAGGGCGGCGTCGTGACGAAGCCGAACCGGTTACGGTAGGCCAGGCGGTGATAATTGAGGTACCAGTTGGGAATGATGTAGTGCTGCCACAGCAGTGTGCGGTCGAGTGCCTTGCCGGCGGCGACTTGTTCATCGCGGGTCTTGGCGGCGAGCAATTGTTCAAGCAGGTGGTCCACCACCGGATTGGCAATGCCTGCGTAGTTCTTGCTGCCCTTGACCGTGGCCTGGCTGGAGTGAAAGTACTGCCATTGCTCCAGGCCAGGGCTGAGGGTCTGGTTGAGGGTCATCAGGATCATGTCGAAGTCGAACTGATCGAGGCGCTGCTTGTACTGTGCGCGATCGACCGTGCGCAGCCTGGCGTCGATGCCGATGCTGGCCAGGTTCTCGACATAGGGTTGAAGGATGCGCTCCAGGTTCGGGTTGACCAGCAAAATCTCCAGGCGCAGCGGTTGCCCGGCCGCGTTCTGCAAGCGCTGGCCGTTGAGCTTCCAGCCGGCTTCAGCAAGCAAGGCCAAGGCTTTGCGCAGGGTTTCCCGGGGAACGCCGCGACCCTGGGTCTGCGGCAGGCTGAAAGGCTCGGTGAACAGCCTGACTGGTAATTGCTCGCGATACGGCTTGAGCAACAGCCATTCGTGGCCGACCGGCAGCCCGCTGGCGGAAAACTCGCTGTTGGGGTAGTAACTCATGGCGCGTTGATAGGCGCCGCTGAACAATGTGCGGTTGGTCCACTCGAAGTCGAACATCAGGCCCAGTGCTTCGCGAACCCTCGCCTGGGCGAACGTCGCGCGACGGCTGTTCATGAACAGGCCCTGGGTCTGGGTCGGGATCTGGTGCGGGATCTGCGATTTGATCACCTCGCCACGACGAATCGCCGGAAAGTCATAGCCGGTGGCCCAGTTTTTCGCCTGGTGCTCGATATAGATGTCGAACTCGCCGGCCTTGAACGCTTCGAACGCGACATCGCTGTCACGGTAGAACTCGACTTCCATGCGGTCGACGTTGTACTTGCCGCGATTGACCGGCAGGTCCTTGCCCCAGTAGTCCTTGACCCTTTCAAACACGAGCTGGCGCCCCGGCGTGACCGAGGTGATGCGATACGGTCCGCTGCCCAGCGGCGGCTCGAAGGTGGTCGCCTTGAAGTCGCGACCTTTCCAGTAATGCTGCGGCAACACCGGCAACTCCCCCAGGCGCAGGATCAGCAAGGGATTGCCGGCACGCTTGAACACGAACCGTATACGCAAGGGGTTGAGGATGTCGACCCGCGACACTTCCTGCAGGTTGGTGCGATATTGCGGGTGCCCTTCCTTGAGCAGCAGGCGGTAGGAGAATGCCACATCAAAGGCGGTGATTGGCGTGCCGTCGTGGAAGCGGGCTTGCGGACGTAAATTGAAGACGACCCAGCTGCGGTCCTCACTGTATTCCACCGATTGGGCGATCAGGCCGTAACTGGAGGTCGGCTCGTCGCCTGACGGCGCGTATTGGCCAGTGCCGACCATTAGCGGCTCGTTGAGCTCGTTGATGCCGTATTGCAGGAAGTTGGGAGTTGCAACGGGGCTGGTGCCCTTGAAGGTGTAGGGGTTGAGCGTATCGAAGGTGCCAAATGCCATGACCCGCAACGTATCGCCTTTGGGCGCTTGCGGGTTGACCCAGTCGAAGTGGGTAAATCTGGCCGGGTACTTGAGCGTGCCGAACTGCGCATAACCGTGGCTTTCGCTGATCGTTGCGCTTGCGGTGGAGCTCAAGGCCAGGCTGATCAGGAGCAGGAGGAGGGGACGCTTCAAATAAGGAATCCGATCCGGGCGGCTTGGGCTTTGTGGGTCGTACAGTAACAGCTTGTATGGACAGGAAAAAGGCAGGGTTCGAAAGCAGTGTTCGGGTACGAAAAAGATCGCAGCCTGCGCCAGCTCCTACAGGGAAACGTATTCCCCTGTAGGAGCTGGCGCAGGCTGCGATCTTTTCGGCATCACATCAATTTTTAATGCGGATTGGAAACCGTCAACATCTGCCCCGGCTTCAACGCCTGGCCAACCCGAGGATTCCAGCGCTTGAGGTGCTGCATTTCAACGTTGAAGCGCTTGGCCACCATGTACAGCGAATCGCCTTGCTGGACCTTGTATTGCGACTGCGGCTTCTGGGTCTTCGACTTGGCCGCGACCACGGTGTTGATGCGTCCCGAGTTGCGCTTGCCGGTGTCTTGCATGACCAGCGTCTGGCCAGGCTTGAGATTCTTGCCGCTCAACTTGTTCCAGCGTTGCAGGTCCTTGACGTCGACATTGTTGGCCTTGGCGATGGAGCCCAGGTTATCGCCGCGCTTGACCCGATAGCTACGTTTGGCGCTCGCCAGTTGCGTATCGTCCGCGCCTTCGAAAACCGGCTTGAGCTGCTTCTTGCTGATCAACTCTTCGGGGCGCATGGTCTGCAGGCTGGTGGTCAACAGTTGTGCCTTGGAGGTGGGTACCAGCAAGTGCTGCGGGCCGTCGATGGTGGTGCGTTGCTTGAAAGCGGGGTTGAGCTGGAACAGTTCGTCTTCGTCGATGTTGGCCACCGCGGCGACCTTGGACAGGTCCATCCGCTGGTTGATTTCGACGACCTGGAAATACGGTTCGTTGGCGATCGGGTTGAGGTTCACGCCGTAGGCGTCCGGCGCCATCACTACCTGCGAGAGTGCCAGCAACTTCGGCACATAGGCCTGGGTCTCGGCGGGCAGGGGCAGGTTCCAGTAATCGGTTGGCAGGCCGAGTCGCTCGTTGCGTTCGATAGCGCGGCTGACCGTGCCTTCACCGGCGTTGTAGGCAGCCAGGGCCAGCAGCCAGTCGCCGTTGAACATGTCGTGCAGGCGGGTCAGGTAGTCCATGGCCGCCGTCGTCGAAGCGGTGATATCGCGCCGGCCATCATAAAAACGGGTCTGGCGCAGGTTGAAGTAACGCCCCGTGGAGGGAATGAATTGCCACAAGCCCACTGCATTGGCCCGGGAATAAGCCATCGGGTTGTAGGCGCTTTCAATCACTGGCAGCAGCGCCAGTTCCAGCGGCATGTTGCGTTCTTCAAGGCGCTCGACGATGTAGTGGATGTACAGGCTGCCGCGATCGCCGGCGTTTTCGAGAAACGACGGGTTGCTGGCGAACCACAGTCGTTGCTGCTCGATGCGCGGGTTGACGCCCAGGCCATCCTGCAACTGGAAGCCCTGGCGCATGCGCTCCCAGACATCCTGCGGGATCTGTGGGCTGGGCTTTTCAGTGAGGAAGACGGGTTTCTGCTTGGCGCGCGCGGCAATATTCGGTGCGTGTGCCGCATCGGTCTGCGGCACATGACTGGAACAGCCCGCCAATGTCGCGGACACAGCCACCGCTATGGCTTGTGCCAGGCGGGTCAGTGCGTCCGAATTGATGGCTTTGCGTATAGATGACGACATTGGCTGGAAGTAAGTTCCGGGCAAAAATGTCGGGCGATTCTAGAAAGCACGCCCTCTGCGGTCAACCTTTCAGAGTTTTTGGACCATGGTGCAAACTGCTCAGAACGTATCTTTCCAGGCCCTTAGTGCAGCAAAAACCATATCGGGCGCGGAGTTATCCGTGCCGGTCCGTTCATCCGCTTTTTCTTTAACGGATGTTTCACCGGTACGTAAAAACGGATTTGTACGTTTTTCCAGGGACACCGTGGAGGGCAGCGTGATGACGCCGGCTTCACGCTGACGGGTCACGCTGGCCAGGCGTTCAAGGGTGTCGGCGTTCCCGGGTTCGACCGCGGCAGCGAAGCGCAGGTTACTCAACGTGTATTCATGGGTGCAATACACCCGGGTGTCCTCCGGAAGCGCGGCGAGGCGCGACAGCGAGGTGTACATCTGGTGGGGCGTGCCTTCGAACAGGCGCCCGCAACCTGCCGCAAAGAGGGTGTCGCCACAAAACAGCAGGCCGGGGTGATAATAGGCAATGTGGCCCAGGGTATGACCGGGCACCGAAATGATCTCGAAGTCATGGCCCAGCACATTGATACGATCGTTATCCTTGAGCGCGATGTCCCGCTTGGGGATGTTTTCGCTGGCAGGACCATAGACGGTCGCGTCCGTCGCTTTCTTGAGCTGCTCGACGCCACCGACATGGTCGTGATGATGGTGAGTGATCAGAATATCGCTCAGGACCCAGCCCGGATTGGCCGCGAGCCAGGCGTTTACCGGCGCGGCATCGCCCGGGTCGACCACCGCGCAGCGTCGGGTGTCGGGGTCTTGTAACAACCAGATGTAGTTGTCGGTGAAGGCGGGCAGGGCAGTGATCTGTATCATCGTCGGATTCGCCAAGCGGAAAACAATGGCGCATCTTAGAACTTCCTGGCGCGTTGGAGAATGCAATGACCGATAAAGCGTTCGCTCAGGCTGATCCTGACTGGCTGGCGTTGATCAGCGCAGCACGTGACTGGCTGTCAGGTCCCCTTGGGCAATTGCTGCTGGATGAAGAGCGGCGCATGCTCGAAGACGAGCTGGGGCGATTCTTCGGCGGCTACCTGGTGCATTACGGGCCGTCGGCCCAGACCCCGCCGTCGGCGCCGCAGGTGCAGCGCAATGTGCGCCTGGGCGCACCGTTGCCCGGGGTCGAGATCGTCTGCGAGGAGCAGGCCTGGCCGCTGAGTGAGCATGCCGCCGATGTGGTGGTGCTGCAGCATGGACTGGATTTCTGCCTGTCGCCTCACGGCTTGCTGCGGGAGGCGGCGAGCAGTGTGCGGCCCGGCGGGCATTTGCTGATCATCGGCATCAATCCCTGGAGCACGTGGGGATTGCGCCATGCGTTTGCCCATGACGGATTGCGCAAGGCACGCTGCATTTCCCCCTCGCGGGTGGCTGACTGGCTGAACCTGCTGGGCTTCGCGCTGGAGAAACGCCGCTTCGGGTGCTATCGTCCGCCGCTGGCTTCACCCACGTGGCAGGCTCGCCTGGCCGGCTGGGAGCGCAAGGCCGGTGACTGGCAATTGTCCGGTGGCGGCTTCTATTTACTGGTGGCGCGCAAGATCGTGGTAGGCCTGCGACCGCTCCGTCAGGAGCGCCGCGAGCCGATGGGCAAGCTGATCCCGTTGCCGATGGCCAAGGTCAATCGTCGTAACATCGAACCGTGATACTTCCTTTTTTCCGACCGGGGTTGCCCCGGTCCCGGGCGTCGTCGATCTTCGATTGGCGGGCCACTGCATTTTCTGGATAGATTGGCATGAGCGATAGCGTAGAACTCTTCACCGATGGCGCCTGCAAGGGCAACCCTGGCCCTGGCGGCTGGGGCGCATTGCTGGTGTGCAAGGGCGTGGAGAAAGAACTTTGGGGAGGCGAAGCCAATACCACCAACAACCGCATGGAGCTGATGGGCGCGATTCGCGGCCTGGAGGAGCTCAAGCGTTCGTGCGATGTGTTGCTGGTGACCGACTCCCAGTACGTAATGAAAGGCATCAACGAGTGGATGGCCAACTGGAAAAAACGCGGGTGGAAAACCGCAGCCAAGGAACCGGTCAAGAACGCTGACCTGTGGATGCTGCTGGACGAGCAGGTCAATCGCCATAACGTCACCTGGAAATGGGTACGTGGGCACATTGGCCATCACGGCAACGAACGGGCGGATCAACTGGCCAACCGTGGCGTGGATGAAGTGCGCGGCTTCAAACAGGCCTGATTTCAACGCCAAAGACACACCGTGTCGCTGCCTTCGCGAACAGGCTCGCTCCCACATTTGATCTCCTTGAGCGCAAATTCTGCGTTCACCTGCGATCCAGTGTGGGAGCGAGCCTGCTCGCGAAGGCCGTGACACGGTGTATCTGAAAGACCCCGGCAAGCGTGTTAATATCGCCGCTTTTGCCCGACTGACCGATTGAGAGCTTAGCACCCGATGGCCACCAGATCCGTTGTACTCGACACCGAAACCACCGGCATGCCGGTGACCGACGGCCACCGGATTATCGAGATCGGTTGTGTCGAGTTGATCGGTCGGCGCCTCACTGGCCGGCATTTTCACGTTTACCTGCAACCGGACCGCGAAAGTGACGAGGGCGCCATCGGCGTTCACGGCATCACCAACGAATTCCTGGTGGGCAAGCCGCGTTTCGCCGAGGTGGCCGAAGAGTTCTTCGAATTCATCAAGGGCGCGCAGCTGATCATCCATAACGCGGCGTTCGACGTTGGCTTCATCAACAACGAATTTGCCCTGATGGGCCAGCACGATCGTGCGGACATCACCCAGCACTGCTCGATTCTCGATACCTTGATGATGGCCCGGGAACGTCACCCGGGGCAGCGCAACAGCCTCGACGCCTTGTGCAAGCGCTATGGCGTCGACAACTCCGGCCGTGAACTGCACGGCGCCTTGCTCGACTCCGAGATCCTGGCCGACGTCTACCTGACCATGACCGGTGGCCAGACCAGCCTGTCCCTGGCGGGCAATGCCTCGGACGGTAATGGCTCCGGCGAGGGTGCGGACAACTCCGCCACTGAAATCCGCCGCCTGCCGGCCGACCGTCAGCCAGCGCGCATCATACGCGCCACTGAAGAGGAGCTGGCGCAGCACATGGCTCGGCTGGAAGTCATCAGCAAATCCGCCGGTGGGCCGGCGCTTTGGTTGCAATTGGCTGAGGCTGAGGCTGAGGCCTCGGCATAGGTCCGTTAACAAGATCGCAGCCTCGTTTCACTCGACAGCTCCTACAGAGTGAAACGAGGCTGCGATCTTTTGATCTTCTCCGATCAGTTGACCCATTTCAGTGCATCGCACTCGCCACATCCGTTCCAACCCTCTACCCTGAGGTGATTGGCAGGCTCTGGCCTGCCGCCTCAGGACACTGAGCCCATGTATAAAGATCTGAAATTCCCGGTCCTGATCGTCCATCGCGACATCAAGGCCGACACCGTCGCTGGCGATCGCGTGCGGGGTATCGCCCGGGAACTGGAGCAGGAAGGTTTCAGTATCGTCTCGGCCATGGACTACACCGAAGGCCGGCTGGTCGCTTCGACCCATCACGGCCTCTCGTGCATGCTGATAGCGGCAGAAGACGCCAGTGCCCATTCTCATTTGTTACAGAATATGGCCGAGTTGATCGGGCTGGCGCGAGTGCGGGCGCCGGACCTGCCCATTTTCGCCCTCGGCGAGCAAGTGACCCTGGAAAACGCACCCGCCGATGCCATGGCCGAGCTCAATCAATTGCGCGGCATTCTCTATCTGTTCGAAGACACCGTGCCATTCCTCGCACGCCAGGTGGCGCGGGCCGCGCGCAAGTACCTCGATGGCTTGCTGCCGCCGTTCTTCAAGGCGTTGGTGCAGCACACCGCCGATTCCAATTATTCCTGGCACACCCCCGGTCACGGTGGCGGGGTGGCGTATCACAAGAGCCCGGTGGGGCAGGCTTTCCATCAGTTCTTCGGGGAAAATACCCTGCGTTCGGATCTCTCGGTCTCGGTGCCGGAACTGGGTTCACTGCTGGATCACACCGGGCCCCTGGCAGAGGCGGAGGCGCGGGCGGCGCGTAACTTTGGCGCCGATCACACCTTCTTCGTGATCAACGGCACCTCGACGGCGAACAAGATTGTCTGGCATTCGATGGTCGCTCGAGACGATCTGGTGCTGGTTGATCGCAATTGCCACAAGTCGGTGTTGCACTCGATCATCATGACCGGAGCCATTCCGCTGTACCTGTGCCCGGAGCGCAATGAACTGGGGATCATCGGGCCGATTCCATTGATTGAGTTCAGCCGCGAATCGATCCAGGCCAAGATCGATGCCAGTCCGTTGACCAAGGGCCGGACACCGAAGGTCAAGCTGGCGGTGGTGACCAATTCAACCTACGACGGCCTCTGCTACAACGCCGAACTGATCAAGCAGCAGTTGGGCAATAGCGTCGAAGTCTTGCATTTCGACGAGGCCTGGTACGCCTATGCGGCGTTCCATGAGTTTTTCAGCGGCCGCTACGGCATGGGCACGTCTCGCAGTGCAGACAGCCCGCTGGTGTTCACCACTCATTCCACGCACAAACTGCTGGCGGCATTCAGCCAGGCGTCGATGATACATGTGCAGGACGGTGGTGCCCGGCAACTGGACCGTGATCGTTTCAATGAAGCCTTCATGATGCATATCTCCACGTCACCGCAGTACGGCATCATCGCGTCGCTGGATGTGGCGTCGGCGATGATGGAGGGCGGGGCCGGGCGTTCGCTGTTGCAGGAGATGTTCGACGAGGCCCTGAGCTTTCGGCGGGCGCTGGCCAATTTGCGCCAGCATATCGCCGCCGACGATTGGTGGTTTTCAATCTGGCAGCCGCCATCGGTCGAAGGCATCGACCGTGTGGTGACCGAGGACTGGCTGCTGCAACCTGCGGATGACTGGCACGGCTTCGGCGAGGTGAGCGACGACTATGTCTTGCTCGATCCGATCAAGGTCAGCCTGGTTATGCCGGGCCTGACCGCGGGCGGTGCGCTCAGCGAGCGCGGGATTCCGGCGGCCGTGGTCAGCAAGTTTCTGTGGGAACGCGGGCTGGTGGTCGAAAAGACCGGGCTGTATTCGTTCCTGGTGCTGTTTTCGATGGGGATCACCAAGGGCAAGTGGAGCACGTTGCTGACCGAGTTGCTGGAGTTCAAGCGCAGCTACGACGCCAACGTCAGTCTGGCCAACTGCCTGCCTTGCGTGGCGCAACAGCACGGCGCGCGCTATCAGGGCATGGGCTTGCGAGACCTGTGCGATCAGTTGCACGCCTGTTATCGCAGTAATGCCACGGCCAAGCATCTCAAGCGGATGTACACGGTACTGCCACAAATCGCCATGAAGCCGGCGGATGCGTATGATCATCTGGTACGTGGCGAAGTCGAAGCGGTTTCGATCGATGCGCTGGACGGACGTATCGCCGCCGTGATGCTGGTGCCATACCCGCCGGGCATTCCGTTGATCATGCCCGGAGAACGCTTTACCGAGGCGACCCGCTCGATCATCGACTACCTGGCGTTCGCTCGCACGTTCGACAGCAGTTTCCCGGGTTTCGTTGCTGATGTGCACGGATTGCAACACGAAGACGAGGGCAATGGGCGGCACTACACCGTCGATTGCATCAAGGAATGAGGACCTTTCCCAGTATGCAACCGGTCATGAATCCGAATTACCCAGGGCTGTCGGTGCGCGTGGCCGACGAGGGCTTTGCCGCTTATATATGGGGCAGTGATTTCAGTTTTGAAGTCGCCGCCTACGGCGCTGCCGAAATCGGCCAGCCGGTAGAGCAGTGGAAGGTCACGCCCATCACCCCTTATCGCAAATGCTATGGCATCGATCCGGAAGAGTTCAGCAGCTTTCGCGATGCCGCCGACAGCGCGATTTTCATGGCGTACCTGGACGACGAACCTGTTGGCCACCTGGTGATCAGCACCAACTGGAACGGTTTTGCCCATATCGATGAGTTGGCGGTACATGCACCGGCCAGGCGACACGGTGTGGCCAAGGCATTGCTGGATGTGGCGCAGTTCTGGAGTCGCAAGAAGAAACTGCCCGGCGTCATGCTGGAGACCCAGAACAACAACCTGGGTGCCTGCCGGCTTTACGAGCGTTGCGGCTTCATGATCGGCGGCATCGACCATCTGCGTTATCGGGGTATTGATCCCAATACTGCCGAAGTGGCGCTGTTCTGGTACCGATTGTTCGACAACCCGCTGGAAAATCCCATCAGTTCGCCAACATCACCGCGGCTTGTTCCGTGATGATCGCCAGCAAAGCCTGAAGGGCTGGCGAGGGCTCGCCGTTCTTAAGGGTCAAGGCGTAGAGGGTGACCGGCACGGCTGGTGCCAGCGGGCAAGCGTCGAGCCCGGTCGATTTGGCGCCCAGGGCGGTGAAAGGGTCGACAATGGCCAGGCCTTCACCGGCCTCGACCATGCTGCGCATCATCTGGTGGGTTTGCACCCGCGTCTGTATGACCGGTGCCGGCCGCAGCGCATGCAGTTTGTTTTCAAGCGCCGGGCTGATCGGGTCGTGGCCTTCAAGTCCGACCATCGCCTGGCCGGCCAGGTCCTGGAGCGAGATGTACTTCTGCTTGGGTTGCAGCCAGCCGTGAGGGGCGAGCAGTTGCAGCTTGCCGTGAGCGATCGGTTGGCAATGAATATCGTCGTGATCGGGATCGTGCAGGCTCAGGCCCAGGTCACTTTCGCGAAGCAGCAGGCTGCGCACGATCTCGCGTGTGGGTTGGCTCAGGAGCGTACAGGGTGCGTCAGGCAAGCGTCGGCGCAGCGCGGCGATGCTGTGCGGCAACAATTGCTGGGCCAGGGGCGGGGTGCAGATGATGCGTAACGGCGCCGCCAGGTATTGCCTCAGGCTGCTCGCCAGGCGCTGCACCGGTTCGAGTGCATCGTAGACACGGGTGATTTCGACCTGCAACGCCCGCGCCTCACGCGTGGCCTGCAAGCGTCCGCGAACGCTTGCGAACAGCATGAAACCCAACTGATCCTCGGCGTCGCGCAAAATGCGTTCGACTTCGGTCACCGGCAACTGCAGCCATTCAGCGGCGGTGCCCAGGTGACCGGTCTGCAGGAGCGCCTGGATCACTTCGATATGGCGTAAGCGCATGCGTGAAGTCCATGTTCAGCAGGTGAAGAAGGAGTCAGTGACTGAATCCTAACCCAAGTCTGCGCATATGACTTCTGCTCATAACACCGAGTTATGAAGCGCGGATCGATTCCGGCTCGCGGATCAGCGTTACACCCGTTTGCACCAATTGAAACTCGTTGTCATCGAGTTTGTTGACGCGGTCGCCGATTGCCAGTTTGTACGTGGTGACAGACGTGCCGTCAGCGGACTGGGTGGATTCCTGGAACTCATGTACGGAATAAACACGGCCTTCCGCGTCTCTTGCATGGAACTGACCGACGAGTACTGCTGCCATCTGCTTAGAACCTCTGGAGATAAATCACTCAATGTGCGGTGGGGTAGACCGCCACTGAGCACGGTAAGTTTTCCTACGTAAAAAAAATATATCAGGACGCACAATACTGTGTTTATTGGCTGAACCGTCGCCTGATCATCTATAACTACAGGCTCCTCCCACGGACAATCGAGCGTCTTCCATGAGTAATGTCTATAACATCGCCGTAGTGGTCGGCAGCCTGCGTAAAGCATCGATCAACCGTAAGGTCGCCCTCGCGCTCGCGGATCTGGCGCCGGCCAACCTCAAGCTCAACATCGTCGAAATCGGGGATTTGCCGCTCTACAACGAAGACATCGATGGTGCTTCACCGCCGGCAGCCTACAGTACTTTCCGACAACAAGTCAGTTCATCCGACGCAGTGCTGTTCGTTACCCCGGAATACAATCGTTCGGTGCCTGCCCCGATGAAAAACGCCATCGACGTGGGTTCGCGCCCCTATGGCAAGAGTGCCTGGAGTGGCAAGCCGGGTGCGGTGATCAGTGTTTCGCCGGGGGCGGTCGGTGGATTCGGTGCGAATCACCACTTGCGCCAGTCCATGGTGTTTCTCGATGTGCCGATGATGCAACAACCGGAAGCCTACCTCAGTGGCGCCGGTGCCGCGTTTGACGAGGCGGGCAACCTGTCCGAATCCGTCAGGCCGTTCTTGCAGAAGTTCATCGATGCCTACGGCAAGTGGGTCGAACAACACAAGAAGGTTTGTTGAATCGGATTACGCACCGTTAGCCAGTCGGCTACAGATCATTGTTTCCATTTCCGACAACCATGCGGCGGTTTGCGCCGCCGCTGGTTGCGCGGTGACGCAATAACGCCGTCCGCCCCACGCCATGATGACCCAGGCATCGATAGTCGCCTGTGAAGGGGGGGCAGGCAGATCGCCACAGGCGGCGAACGCTTCGCGCCATTTCTGCGACAGCTCGTCGAACAGCCTTCGATGGTGTTTAGGCTCGGCGATCTGGTGTTCGATGAGCAGCACGGCATGGTTGAAAAAGGGCTGGTGCTCATCGTCGGGGGTACAGGTCAGGCGTATGAGGCGTTTAATCCGGGTTGCCCAGTCCAGTTCATTGGCTTGCACAACCGCTTCATCCAGATGCTGCAACAAGGCATCCAGTCGATGTCGGATATAGCCGGAGAGCAGGGCTTCCTTGCTCGGGAAATAGTCGTACAGCGTGCCAACCGCAACGCCTGCCTCAAGCGCCACTTCCCGGGTGGTCAAGCCAGACCAACCGTTTCTGCGCCAAATCCGAACAAAAGCCTGGTAAATCGCTTCGACGGTGAAAATCGCCCGGGCCTGACTCGGCCGTTTCAGCGGTTTTGCCCGGGGATTGACGTTGGGCGAGCCGCCCCTGGTGTTTCCGAACCCGCTCTTCATCGGCTGCCATTACTCTGGTGCTACCCGCCACACTAGCGCAGCAGGAGATTGAAGGATGCAAAGTTCATGTACGGTAACACGGCTGATAACCCGTAAAAATGCCTTGGACCAGAGTCGGATTGAAGAGCTGCAGCGAAGTCTGATTCCGGCGGCCGGCGAGGTGATCTTGAAGATTGACCGTTGCGCGCTGACGACCAATAACATTACTTACGCCGCCTATGGCAATTCGATGAACTACTGGGGATTCTTCCCTACAGGTTTAGAGCAGTGGGGTCACGTCCCTGCCTGGGGCTTTGCCGATGTCGTGGCCTCTGACGTGGCTGGCATCAAGGTCGGGGAACGTTTCTACGGGTATTTCCCGATTGCCAGCCATCTGTGGATGCGCCCTGAGCGGGTTACCGAACGTGGTTTCTACGACGGTGCCGAGCATCGACTCGGGTTGACCTCGGCGTACAACCAATACACCCGTTGCAGTTGGGATTCGTACTACAGCCCGGAAACCGAAAACCTGCAGATTTTGCTCAAACCCTTGTTCCTGACCTCTTCCATGCTCGCGGACTTTTTGCAGGACAAGCAGTTCTTTGGTGCAACTCGACTGGTGTTCTCCAGCGCCTCGAGCAAAACCGCCTACGGCACCGCAGTCTGCCTGGGCAATCTTGCCGGCGTGGAACGCGTTGCGCTGACTTCAACCGGTAACAAGGCTTTTGTCGAGAGTCTTGGTTGTTACGAGCGAGCGGTGTCTTACGCGGATTTGGCGGACGTGCCCAATGATCGTCCAACACTGTATGTGGATTTTTCCGGCGACCTTGAACTGCGTGACCAAGTGCACCGGCATTTCGCTGGACAGTTGGCCTACAGTTGTTTCGCCGGCTCGGCACAAAGCACCGATGAGGCTCGATTGACAGCCATCGAGGGCCCGCAGCCGGTGTTCTTTTTTGCGCCGATCCAGATTCGCAAGCGTAATGCCGATTGGGGGCCGGAAGGGGTCAGTCAGCATATCGGCGAGGGTTTGCAGGCGTTTTTCCGGAAAGTCACGGCCAATGAGCCGCCGTTGCTGAAGGTGGTGCAAAGCCAGGGTTACGAAGCGGCGCAGACGGTTATTTCACGCCTGTTCCATGGACAGGTCGCGCCGGTGGAGGGGCATGTGATTCGGTTGTGACTGAAGTGGTCCCTTCGCGAGCAGGCTCGCTCCCACATTGGAAATGCGTTCCCTTGTGGGAGCGAGCCTGCTCGCGAAGGGGGGCGTTCAGCCAGCGAAAAACTCAATACTGCCCCGGCACATTCGGCCAAAGATCCGACACCAGGAACAAGCGTTCCGCTTCCTCCCAATCGCCGTGGGCATTTTCCGTCAGACGCACCAGCAGTTGCGCCGGCGCCGCAGGTTCCAGATCGCTGAGCCAGGCCTCCAACTGTTCCGCGTCCCAGGTCTGCTCCGCGGGGTAATGCGCCGGTGCCAGCCAGGCATGCCGGGGCAGGGGTTGCCAGCGACCGGGCGGACTCTGCGCGAAAAAATGCTTCCAATCCTTTTGATGCAGCCAACGACCGCGCAGGTGTTGTGGGTGCGCGCCGCTGGGCGAGGCCGCCTGCCCCGGCCATGGGTAGAGCAAATAACCGCCCAACCACAAATGCGCGCTGAACTCCCGGATATCCAGCGCCGCCAGCACCGCGCGACTCTCGGCACGCGCGGAAATCGGCAATTGGTGCTGGCTCAGGTGGGCCAGTTTGCGGTCCAGCCGATCGTGGCAGCCCGGACCGAGCCACTGCGCGGTGTCGTGCCCGTCGCCGTTCTGCGGGCCGAGGTAAAGCTTGATCGCCAGTTCCAGGTGATGCACGCCGTCGCGATCGCGCAGCAGCATGTCCAGCTCGCCCAGGGTGTGACCTTCACGGCGGATAGGCATGTTGGCGGCAATCAACTCGATGCCGGGCGCATGCTGCACGGCAAATTGCCAAAGCCGTTCATAATAAAGGCCCAGGCGTCGGGTGCGGGCCTGGGCCAGCCAGTGCAGCAAACCGTAACTGTCCCGGTCGAGTTTTCTAAGCCAGGTTTCCAGGTGTTCCGGGGCCTGCACCCAGTCACTGCCAGCCAATGGATGTCGCTGCGGCCAGGGCGTGGCGCCGAGCATCGGCGGGGCGAGGATGACCCACGCCAGGTCGCGCACTTCGGGGTGGCGCAACTGGTGGGGTAACTGCAGCAAATCTGGAAATAGGATCATCTTGCGAGCATAGCCCGAATCGTGGGTACACCTTGAGGCTGAAAGGATTTTGTCTATCCCGCGCTTTCACCCATAATCGTGTTTTTCGCCGTCGCAGGCCCCCGCGTCCCCATAGGAGCCCCATGGAGCAATTTCGTAATATCGGCATCATCGGACGCCTCGGCAGTTCCCAGGTGCTGGATACTGTCCGCCGACTGAAACGTTTTCTGCTCGATCGTCACCTGCACGTGATCCTTGAAGACACCATTGCCGAAGTCTTGCCGGGCCACGGTTTGCAGACCTCGTCGCGCAAAATGCTCGGTGAAGTCTGTGACATGGTCATTGTGGTGGGCGGTGATGGCAGTCTGCTTGGCGCGGCACGGGCGCTGGCCAGGCACAATATCCCGGTGCTCGGCATCAACCGGGGCAGCCTGGGGTTTCTCACCGACATCCGCCCCGATGAGCTGGAAATCAAGGTCGCCGAAGTGCTCGATGGGCACTATCTGGTAGAGAACCGCTTCCTGCTGCAAGCTGAAGTTCGTCGCCACGCCGAAGCCATTGGCCAGGGCGATGCGCTGAACGATGTGGTGCTGCACCCCGGCAAATCGACGCGCATGATCGAGTTCGAGCTGTACATCGACGGCCAGTTCGTCTGCAGCCAGAAGGCCGACGGCCTGATCGTCGCCACGCCCACGGGCTCCACGGCCTATGCGCTTTCTGCCGGCGGCCCGATCATGCATCCCAAGCTCGATGCCATTGTGATTGTGCCGATGTACCCCCATACCTTGTCAGGCCGGCCGATTGTGGTCGATGGCAACAGTGAGCTGAAAATCGTCGTGTCCAAGGATATGCAGATATACCCGCAAGTCTCGTGTGACGGGCAGAACCACTTCACCTGTGCGCCCGGCGACACCATCACCATCAGCAAGAAAGCCCAGAAGTTGCGGCTGATCCACCCCCTCGACCACAACTACTATGAAGTGTGCCGGACCAAACTCGGCTGGGGCAGCAGGTTGGGTGGTGGAGGCGACTGATGCTCGATCCCGCGCGTAGCTACGACCTGATCGGTGACGTGCACGGTTGCGCTCTGACCCTTGAGCACTTGCTCGACCGGCTCGGTTATCACAAGCAAGCCGGCGTTTGGCGTCATGCCTCGCGCATGGCGGTGTTCGTCGGCGATATCATTGACCGCGGCCCACGGATTCGCGAGGCGCTGCACATCGTCCACGACATGGTCGAGGCAGGGCAGGCGCTGTGCATCATGGGTAACCATGAATTCAACGCCCTGGGCTGGGTAACCCCGGCATTGCCTGGCAGCGGCAAGCAGTTCGTGCGCGAACACACGCCGCGCCACGCTCGTTTGCTGCATGAAACCTTAACCCAGTTCGAACATCATCCGGGTGACTGGCATGACTTCCAGCAGTGGTTCTATGAACTGCCGCTGTTTATCGATGCCGGACGCTTCCGGGTGGTGCATGCCTGTTGGGACGCCGGATTGATCGAGCCGCTGCGGGCATTGTTCCCCGATGGCTGCATCGACGAGCACTTCCTCCAGGCCTCGGCCGTGCCTGACAGCTTTGCCTGTACCGTGTTCGACCGCCTGTTGCGCGGCACCGACATGCGCCTGCCCCATGGCCTGACCATGACCAGCGGCGATGGCCTGACACGCTCGTTCTTCCGCACCAAATTCTGGGAAGACGATCCGCAAACCTACGGAGACATCGTGTTCCAGCCCGACGCCTTGCCCGACCCGGTGGCCCGAACGCCACTGTCGTCAACCGAAAAAAACAACCTGCTGCGCTACGGCGCCGACCAGCCGTTGCTGTTCGTCGGTCACTACTGGCGCAGCGGCAAACCGGCGCCGATTCGTCCGAACCTGGCGTGCCTGGACTACAGTGCGGTGCTCTACGGAAAACTGGTGGCCTATCGACTGGACCAGGAAACCCGGCTCGACCCGCACAAGTTTGTCTGGGTCGATGTCGAGCGACCGGAGGTGTTGCAATGAGCCGCGTCGCAGTCTTGCGCCTGCCGCTGGCGGTGGACCTGAGCGGGTTCGTCAATTTGTTGCAGCGCATGCAGGTGCCGCATCGGGTCAGCGAGGAAGCCGGTGAACAGGTGCTTTGGGTACCGGCCAACATCAGCGACGACGTGCGTGTGTTGTACGAGCGCTATCCCGAGGGCGATCCGGAGCACAAGCTCGATATCCCGATCGCGCAGTCGATTCGCCGGCCGAACTTCGCCGAGCAGGTCCGCCATGGCAAAGCGACCGCGGCAGTGCTGCTGCTGAGCCTTGTCGTCGGCGCGCTGACGTTGCTGGGCGATAACCTGAGTACGTTGCGCTGGCTGACGTTTCTCGATTTTCGCGTGGTCGGCGAGTACATCCATTTCGTGCCATTGGCCGACAGCCTGGCAGCGGGGCAGTGGTGGCGCCTGGTGACACCGATGTTGATTCACTTCGGCTTCCTGCACCTGGCCATGAACGGCATGTGGTACTGGGAGCTGGGGCGACGTATCGAATCGCGCCAGGGCAGTGTCAACCTCATCGGCCTGACCTTGTTGTTCAGCCTCGTGTCCAACTATGCCCAGTTCGTGTTCAGCGGGCCAACCCTGTTTGGCGGATTGTCCGGGGTGCTGTACGGCCTGCTCGGGCACTGCTGGATTTTTCAGATTTTGTCGCCCAACAGCGCCTATCGCCTGCCCCGAGGGGTATTGGCGATGATGCTGATATGGCTATTGTTGTGCATGTCCGGACTGGTTTCGATGATCGGTTTCGGCGAAATCGCCAACGCGGCCCACGTTGGCGGGCTGCTCGTCGGATGCTTGACCGGTTTGTTGGGTGGTTTGTACAACCGCCGTAAACTGGCCGTCTAAAACTGTTATGTGATTCAAAGAGCGCGGAGACCCAATGTCCTCTTTTAACGAAATGATCAAGAACATCACCCCGGATATCTACCAGAGCCTGAAACTGGCGGTGGAAATCGGAAAATGGTCCGACGGTGGCAAGCTCACCGCCGAACAACGCGAACTGTCGTTGCAGGCGATGATCGCCTGGGAAATCAAGAACCTGCCTGAAGAAGAGCGTACTGGCTACATGGGGCCGCAGGAATGCAGCTCCAAATCGATTCAAGTACCCAATATCCTGTTCAAGTCGGATGCCATCCATTGATCGAGATTGGCCGCGGTGCAATCAGTAAAATGTCGGCGCGCCTGGACGGGCCGAACGTGCAATATGCCTTTCGCCTGGGCGACGACGAGGTTCCGGTCAATCCGTTGATCGGCACCACGGTGCGCCTGGAATACCTGGGGGCGATCCACTGCACCCATTGCGGGCGCAAGACCAAGACCAGTTTCAGCCAAGGCTACTGCTACCCGTGCATGACCAAGCTGGCCCAGTGTGATGTGTGCATCATGAGCCCGGAACGCTGCCATTTCGACGCCGGTACCTGCCGGGAGCCGGAGTGGGGCCAGACGTTCTGCATGACCGATCACATTGTCTACCTGTCGAATTCTTCCGGGGTAAAGGTCGGCATCACCCGCGCCACCCAGCTGCCGACCCGCTGGATCGACCAGGGCGCCAGCCAGGCGTTGCCAATCATGCGCGTCGCGACCCGCCAGCAATCAGGCTTCGTCGAAGATCTGTTTCGCAGCCAGGTCGCCGACAAGACCAATTGGCGTGCCTTGCTCAAGGGCGATGCGGTGTCGGTGGACCTGCCACAGATCCGTGACCAGTTGTTCGACAGCTGCGCCGAGGGCCTGCAAGGCTTGCAGGAACGATTCGGCCTGCAGGCGATCCAGACTATTGCCGACGTCGAACCGCTCGAAATCCGCTTCCCGGTCGAGCAGTATCCGGCGAAAATCGTCAGCTTCAACCTGGACAAGAACCCGATTGCCGAAGGCACGTTGATGGGGGTCAAGGGCCAATACCTGATCTTCGATACCGGCGTGATCAACATTCGTAAATACACGGCTTATCAGCTCGCCGTGCATAGTTAAGGACTCCAGCATGCGCACCGAACAACCGAAGATGATCTACCTCAAGGACTATCAGGCGCCCGAGTACCTGATCGACGAAACTCACCTGACCTTCGAGTTGTTCGAGGACCACAGCCTGGTCCATGCGCAACTGGTGATGCGCCGCAACCCCGAGCGCGGCCCGGGCCTGCCACCGCTGGTGCTGGATGGCCAGCAGCTGGAATTGCTGTCGGTGACCCTGGCCGACCGCGAGCTGGGCCTTGCCGATTACCAACTCACCGAGAATCATTTGACTCTGCAGCCGACCAGCACGACGTTCACGGTCGATACCAGCGTCAGGATTCACCCGGAAACCAACACCGCGCTGGAAGGCCTGTACAAGTCCGGTACGATGTTCTGCACCCAGTGCGAGGCCGAAGGCTTCCGCAAGATCACCTATTACCTCGACCGTCCGGACGTGATGAGCACTTTCACCACCACGGTGGTCGCCGAACAGCACAGCTACCCGGTGCTGCTGTCCAACGGCAACCCGATCGCCAGTGGTCCTGGCGAAGATGGCCGCCACTGGGCGACCTGGGAAGACCCGTTCAAGAAGCCGGCGTACCTGTTCGCGCTGGTGGCCGGTGATTTGTGGTGCGTCGAAGACACTTTCACCACCATGACCCAGCGTAACGTAGCGCTACGCATTTATGTCGAGCCGGAAAACATCGACAAGTGCCAGCACGCCATGAACAGCCTGAAGAAATCCATGCGCTGGGACGAAGAGGTCTATGGTCGCGAGTACGACCTGGACATCTTCATGATCGTCGCCGTGAACGACTTCAACATGGGGGCCATGGAGAACAAGGGCCTCAACATCTTCAACTCCAGCGCCGTGCTGGCGAAGGCCGAAACCGCCACCGATGCCGCGCACCAGCGGGTCGAGGCCATCGTTGCCCATGAATACTTCCACAACTGGTCGGGCAACCGCGTGACCTGCCGCGACTGGTTCCAGTTGTCGCTCAAGGAAGGCTTCACGGTGTTCCGCGATTCCGCCTTCTCCGCCGACATGAACTCGGCGACGGTCAAGCGCATCCAGGACGTGGCCTACCTGCGTACCCACCAGTTTGCCGAAGACGCCGGTCCCATGGCTCACGCGGTACGCCCGGACAGCTTCATCGAGATCTCCAACTTCTACACCCTGACCGTGTACGAAAAGGGCTCGGAAGTGGTCGGCATGATCCACACCCTGCTTGGCGCCGAAGGCTTCCGTAAAGGCAGCGACCTGTATTTCGAGCGCCATGACGGCCAGGCCGTGACCTGCGATGACTTCATCAAGGCCATGGAAGATGCCAATGGCGTCGACCTGACCCAGTTCAAACGCTGGTACAGCCAGGCTGGCACACCTCGTTTGGCGGTAAGCGAGTCTTATGATGCCGCGGCGAAAACCTACAGCCTGACGTTCCGCCAGAGCTGCCCGCCGACCCCGGACAAAGTTGAAAAACTGCCGTTCGTGATTCCCGTCGAACTCGGCCTGCTCGACAGCCAGGGCGGTGAGATTGCCCTGCGTCTTGCCGGCGAAGCGTCGGCGCAGGGGACTTCCCGGGTCCTCTCGGTCACCGAAGCCGAGCAGACGTTCACCTTCGTCGACATCGCCGAGCAGCCGTTGCCTTCGCTGCTGCGCGGTTTCTCGGCGCCGGTGAAACTGAGCTTCCCGTACAACCGTGACCAACTGATGTTCCTGATGCAGCACGACAGCGACGGCTTCAACCGCTGGGATGCCGGTCAGCAACTGTCGGTGCAGGTGTTGCAGGAACTGATCGCCCAGCAGCAGAAGGGCGAAGCGCTGGTACTGGATCAGCGTCTGGTTTCGGCCTTGCGTACCGTGCTGTCCGACGAGACGCTGGACCAGGCAATGGTCGCCGAAATGCTGTCGCTGCCAAGCGAAGCGTATTTGACCGAAATCAGCGAAGTGGCCGATGTCGAGGCGATTCACACCGCCCGCGAGTTTGCCCGCAAGCAACTGGCCGATGCGTTGTTCGAAGGCTTGTGGCTGCGTTACCAGGCCAACCGCGACCTGTCGAAAAAGACCCCGTACGTGGCCGAAGCCGAGCATTTTGCCCGTCGCGCACTGCAGAACATTGCGCTGTCGTACCTGATGCTCAGCGGCAAGCCCGAAGTGCTGGCGGCGACGCTGGAGCAGTTCGATGCCTGCGACAACATGACCGAACGCCTGACTGCGCTCGCTGTGCTGGTCAACTCGCCATTCGAAGAGCAGAAAGCCAAGGCACTGGCCAGCTTCGCCGATCACTTCAAGGACAACCCGTTGGTCATGGACCAGTGGTTCAGCGTCCAGGCCGGCAGTGTGTTGCCGGGTGGCCTGGATCGGGTCAAGGCATTGATGCAGCACCCGGCGTTCAACATCAAGAACCCGAACAAGGTGCGGGCACTGATCGGTGCGTTCGCCGGGCAGAACCTGATCAACTTCCACGCGGCGGACGGTTCCGGGTATCGCTTCCTGGCGGATCTGGTGATCGAGTTGAACGGCTTCAATCCGCAGATTGCCTCCCGGCAGTTGGCGCCTTTGACACGCTGGCGCAAGTACGATGATGCACGTCAGGCCCTGATGAAGGGTGAGCTGGAGCGGATTCGGGCTTCGGGGCAACTGTCCAGCGATGTGTTTGAGGTCGTCAGCAAAAGCCTGGCTTGAGTCTGGCTTGAACTTGGCGGCCTTCGGGCCGACCAGGTTCATGGGGGGCTGAGTACATATCCATTGCTGCGGTAACGGCGGCTGGCGGTTTCGCCCTTACGGCGACTCACTTTTTTTTCAAACGCCAAAAAAAAGTAAGCAAAAAAAGGCTCGCCCCGAGCGTCCGGCCCCTCGCTGGGGCTCGGGGTTCCTTCGCTCCGGCATTCATCCGGGGGCATCGCCCTCCGGTTGGCTTCGCTGGCACCTACATGCGATGTGTTCGACCGCGTCGAACGGCGCTGCGCGCCAATCCCCGGATGAACGCCTCCACTCAGCCTTCCGAAGGGGCGGGTGGATCAAAATCAAAAGCAAGCGAGGCGAGCTGACACTCGACCTGCTTTGGCGGAGGTAGCACATCCCCACTGTAGGAACTGCCGAAGGCTGCGATCTTTTGATCTTGGCGCCTGCCAGCCGACCTGACTTTCGCGAATGCACCCAATCCCCTGTAGGAGCGAGCATGCTCGCGAAAAAACTGAGAGCACCGCGGGGTGTCAGGCTCCCCGCGTCATCGTTGACGACCATCGCGAGCATGCTCGCTCCTACAGGCTCTTCAAAGTGACCCGCTGTAAGAGTGGAACCATCAGTCGCCGTTACCTAAATAACGGATATGTACACCAACCCCCAACCCCCAACCCCGCAATCACCCCACCTGATATCCAATCATTCAGTAAAACCACATCCCCCTGCGGTTAACAAAACATAACGTGCCGTCGATTGTCAGCCCTTTAAAAACCTCTATAGGATAAGCCAGCTTCCGAAGGGGCTCTGGATTGCGGGTTTCGAGACTATGCTTGAAACAGGTCATCCCGCGAACACCCCTTACGGCGCCCTGAAAGGTTGAATGACCTAACAATAATAATGGGGGAAGGTCTATGAGTGAGCCTGTCATGGGTGTGGGTATCTGCCGCCCGCCGGCACTGCGCAAATTCGCGTTGCTGGCCACAGCGCTCTCGCTGTTGGGCTCTGTCATGCTGTCGGCACCTGTGCTGGCCGCGGCTGCGCCAGCATCCGACGTCGTTTATTCCGTTGAATCGGCCAAGGCCAGCAAAAGCCTGGTACTCGATGTCGTGCACGCCGGCAAGCGCCTGGTGGCGGTCGGCGATCGCGGCCACATTCTGTATTCCGATGACCAGGGTGCGACCTGGACCCAGGCCAAGGTGCCGACCCGGCAACTGCTGACGTCGGTGTTCTTCGTCGACGACCAGCATGGCTGGGCCGTCGGCCATGACGCGCAGATCCTTGCCAGCGAGGATGGTGGCGTCACCTGGACCAAGCAATTCGAAGATCTGAAACGCGAATCTCCGCTGCTTGACGTCTGGTTCCAGGACGCCAACAGCGGTTTTGCCGTGGGCGCCTACGGTGCGTTGATGGCCACCACCGACGGCGGCAAGAACTGGGAAGACGTCAGCGATCGCCTGGACAACGAAGACCAGTTCCACCTCAACGCCATCGCGGCGGTCAAGGACGCCGGCCTGTTCATCGTTGGCGAGCAGGGCAGCATGTTCCGCTCCGCCGACTGGGGCCAGACCTGGGAAAAACTCGAGGGCCCGTATGAAGGTTCGCTGTTCGGTGTGATCGGAACCGCGCAACCCAACACGTTGTTGGCGTATGGCCTGCGCGGCAATCTCTACCGCTCCACGGATTTTGGCAGCAACTGGGATAAGGTCGAACTCAAGGCTGAACGCGGTGACCTGGAATTCGGCCTGTCCGGCGGTACATTGCTTGACGATGGTTCCATTGTGATCGTCGGCAACGGCGGTTCGGTGATCAGCAGCAGCGACAACGGTGAAACCTTCAGCGTCTTCAACCGTCGGGATCGTATCTCGCTCTCTTCGGTCGTCGCGGCGGGGAACGGCAATCTGATTCTGGCTGGACAGGGCGGCGTTCGCGCCACTTCGCCAAATGGCGCTGAGCTGGGCAAATGAGCCGGGTTAATAATAAGAAGGCGTAGTCATGACATCCTTAAGCACCCATCATCAGGACAAGGCGACGTTTCTTGAGCGCCTGATCTTCAACAATCGCCCGGCAGTGATTTTCATCTGCCTGCTGGTCAGTGTGTTCCTGTTCTGGCAGGCGACGCTGATCCGCCCGTCCACCAGCTTCGAAAAAATGATCCCGCTCGAGCATCCGTTCATCCAGAAGATGATGGAGCACCGTAACGATCTGGCGAACCTGGGCAACACCGTCCGCATTTCCGTGGAAGCCACCGACGGCGACATCTTCTCCAAGGAGTACATGGAGACGTTGCGCCAGATCAACGACGAGGTGTTCTACATCTCCGGTGTTGACCGCTCCGGCCTCAAGTCGTTGTGGAGCCCGAGCGTGCGCTGGACCGAAGTGACGGAGGAAGGCTTTGCTGGCGGTGAAGTGATCCCGCAGAGCTACAACGGCTCCCAGCAAAGCCTCGACCTGTTGCGTAACAACGTGCTCAAGTCCGGGCAAGTCGGGCGGCTGGTAGCCAACGACTTCAAGTCGAGCATCGTCGACATCCCGCTGCTGGAGTCCTACCCGGACCCGCAGGACCAGGGCAAGTTGCTGGCACTGGACTATCGCAAGTTCTCCCACGAGCTGGAAGACAAGATCCGCGACAAGTTCGAGAAACAAAACCTCAACGTGAAGATCCACATTGTCGGTTTCGCCAAGAAAGTTGGCGACCTGATCGACGGCCTGGTGATGGTGGTGATGTTCTTCGGTGTTGCCTTCGTCATCACCTTGATCCTGCTGTACTGGTTCACCAACTGCATGCGCAGCACAGTGGCGGTATTGAGTACCACCCTGGTGGCGGTGGTCTGGCAGTTGGGGTTGATGCACTTCTTCGGCTTCGGGCTCGATCCCTACTCGATGCTGGTCCCGTTCCTGATCTTCGCCATCGGTATTTCCCACGGCGTGCAGAAGATCAACGGCATCGCCCTGCAATCCAGCGAGGCGGAAAACGCCCTGACGGCGGCGCGGCGCACCTTCCGCCAGTTGTTCCTGCCGGGGATGATCGCGATCCTCGCCGATGCAGTGGGCTTCATCACGCTGCTGATCATCGATATCGGTGTGATCCGCGAGCTGGCCATCGGTGCTTCCATCGGTGTGGCCGTGATTGTGTTCACCAACCTGATCCTGTTGCCGGTGGCGATTTCCTACGTAGGTATCAGCAAGCGTGCCGTAGCTCGCAGCAAGAAGGATGCGATCCGCGAGCACCCGTTCTGGCGCCTGTTGTCGAACTTTGCCAGCGCGAAGGTTGCACCGGTTTCGATTTTCCTGGCGCTGGTCGCCTTTGGCGGTGGCCTCTGGTACAGCCAGAACCTGAAGATCGGTGACCTCGACCAGGGCGCGCCGGAATTGCGTCCGGACTCGCGCTACAACAAGGACAACAACTTCATCATCAGCAACTACTCCACCAGTTCCGACGTGTTGGTGGTGATGGTCAAGACCAAGGCCGAAGGCTGCTCACGCTACGAAGCCATGGCGCCGATTGATGAGCTGATGTGGAAGATGCAGAACACCGAGGGCGTGCAGTCGGCGATCTCGCTGGTCACCGTGTCCAAGCAGATGATCAAGGGCATGAACGAGGGCAACCTGAAATGGGAAACCCTGTCGCGTAACCCGGACGTGCTGAACAACTCCATCGCCCGCGCCGATGGCCTGTACAACAACAGTTGCTCATTGGCACCGGTGCTGGTGTTCCTCAACGATCACAAGGCCGAAACCCTGGACCGTGCGGTGCATGCGGTGCAGGAATTCGCCAAGGAACACAACACCGAGAACCTGGAATTCATCCTGGCGGCCGGTAACGCGGGGATCGAGGCGGCCACCAACGAGGTGATCAAGAAGTCCGAACTGACCATCCTGATCCTGGTGTACATCTGCGTCGCGGTCATGTGCATGATCACCTTCCGTTCCTGGGCGGCGACCTTGTGCATCGTGTTGCCGCTGGTGCTGACGTCGGTGTTGGGCAACGCCCTGATGGCCTTCATGGGCATCGGCGTGAAAGTCGCGACCCTGCCGGTGGTGGCGCTCGGGGTGGGGATTGGCGTGGACTACGGCATCTACATCTACAGCCGCCTGGAAAGCTTCCTGCGTGCCGGCCTGCCGTTGCAAGAGGCGTACTACCAGACGCTGAAATCCACCGGCAAGGCCGTGCTGTTCACCGGCTTGTGCCTGGCCATCGGCGTATGCACCTGGATCTTCTCGGCCATCAAGTTCCAGGCTGACATGGGCCTGATGCTGACCTTCATGCTGCTGTGGAACATGTTCGGTGCGTTGTGGCTGCTGCCGGCACTGGCGCGGTTCCTGATCAAGCCGGAAAAGCTGGCGGGGCAGAAGGGTAATTCGCTGTTTGCTCACTGATCCCTGGTTGAAACAAAAAAGCCGCAACCTCAGGGTTGCGGCTTTTTTTTGTGCGTGAAGATCAAAAGATCGCAGCCTGCGGCAGCTCCTACAGGGGAATGATGTACATCTGTAGGAGCTGCCGCAGGCTGCGATCTTTTGATTTTGCTTTACGAGGGATCGGTGCCAAGCACCACATTCAGCGCACTACGCGCATCATCCAGCTGCACCAGCGTTGCATGCCGCGCACCCAGCGCATCGCGGTTTTCGATGGCCGTGAGAATCGCCTTGTGCCGCGGCAACGCCAGCTCATGCAGGTTTGGTCGCTGATTGGAATGCTTCAACGCTTCGGCAATCGCTACCGAGAGCATGTTGCACAGGTTCGCCAGCAAGTCGTTGTGGGTGGCGTCGGCTATACGGCTGTGGAAATCCAGGTCCGGTTGCAGCAAGGCTTCCGGCGTCGGTGCCGCCTCCATGCGCTGGTAGGCTTCACCGATGGCGGCAATGTCCGCATCGGTGGCGAACTGCGCGGCGAGGGCGGCAGCGGCCGGTTCGATGATGCTGCGCACACTGGTCAGCAGGTCGAAAAACTGGTTCTGCGGGCTGCTTTGCATCAGCCAATGCAGGACGTCCGGGTCGAGCATGTGCCATTCCTTGCGCGGCTTGACCACCGTGCCGACCCGCGGACGGGAATACACCAGGCCCTTGGCGACCAAAACACGGGTGGCTTCGCGCAACACCGGCCGGCTGACGGCATACTCCTCACAGAGCAGGGCTTCGGCGGGCAGTTTGTCGTCCGGCAGGAAACGTCCCGAGACGATCTGCATGCCCAGTTCCTGGACGATGCGCGAGTGCATGCTTTTGCGGTCGGAGGGTTTGCGGTAATCCATGGGGAACGGCGCGGTCCTGTGCGATGGCGATGCCGCGCATGATAACAGGCGCGGCACTGTCTTGAAGTGATCGTTCCCACGCAGAGCGTGGAAACGATCAGGGGAGGGCTGCGGAGTCAGTGGGAGTGGCGGGGCACCTCGGCGCCTCGGCAACCGACCAGGAAGTCGAAGTCGCAACCCTGATCCGCCTGCAGGACGTGGTCGATGTACAGCTGGCGATAGCCGCCCACCAACAATTGCTGTGGCGGCTGCAGGTCGGCCATGCGCGCCGCCAGTTCGGCGTCCGGGATGTCCAGGTGCAGTCGACCGCTGGCGCAGTCGAGTTCAATCCAGTCACCTTCCTTCACGGCTGCCAAAGGACCGCCAGCCGCTGCTTCCGGGGCGACGTGCAAGACCACGGTGCCATACGCGGTACCGCTCATGCGCGCATCGGAAATGCGCACCATGTCGGTCACGCCCTGGGCCAGCAGCTTGGCCGGCAAGCCCATGTTGCCGACTTCGGCCATGCCCGGATAACCCTTCGGCCCGCAATTCTTCATGACCAGGATCGAGTTGGCATCAACGTCCAGTTCCGGATCGTTGATTCGCGCCTTGTACATGTCGAAATTCTCGAACACCACGGCTCGCCCGCGATGCTGCATCAATTCGGGTGTGGCGGCGGAGGGCTTGAGCACCGCGCCCAGTGGCGCCAGGTTGCCGCGCAATACGCAGATCCCGCCGTCGGCGCGGATCGGGTTGTCGAGGGTGCGGATGACTTCGTCCTCGCCATAGATCGGCGCGTCCCTGGTGTTTTCGCCGATGGATTTGCCGTTGACGGTCAAGGCATCGGGATTGGGGATCAGGTTGGCTTCGCCAAGGCGGCGTAATACCGCTGGCAAGCCACCGGCATAGTAGAACTCCTCCATCAGGAAGCGCCCGGACGGTTGCAGGTCGACGATGGTCGGCATACCGCGACCCATGCGGGTCCAGTCGTCCAGGTCGAGCTCCACGCCGATGCGGCCGGCGATGGCCTTGAGGTGAATCACGGCGTTGGTCGAACCGCCGATGGCGGCGTTGACCCGGATGGCATTTTCGAAGGCTTCCTTGGTGAGGATCTTCGACAGCTTCAAATCCTCGCGCACCATCTCCACGGCACGCATGCCGGACATGTGCGCCAACACATAACGACGAGCGTCCACGGCGGGAATCGCCGCGTTGTGGGGCAGGGAGGTGCCCAGTGCCTCGGCCATGCAGGCCATGGTCGAGGCGGTGCCCATGGTGTTGCAGGTACCGGCCGAGCGAGACATGCCGCCCTCGGCCGCGAGGAAGTCGTCGAGGGTGATGGTGCCGGCCTTGACCTGTTCGCTCAGTTGCCAGACCACGGTGCCCGAGCCGATGTCCTTGCCTTTGTGCTTGCCATTGAGCATCGGGCCGCCGGTGACGACGATCGCTGGCACGTCGCAACTGGCCGCGCCCATCAGCAATGCCGGGGTGGTCTTGTCGCAGCCGGTCAGCAGTACCACCCCGTCGATCGGGTTGCCGCGAATGGCTTCCTCCACGTCCATGCTCGCCAGGTTGCGGGTCAGCATGGCGGTGGGGCGCAAGTTGGATTCACCGTTGGAGAACACCGGAAATTCCACCGGAAAGCCTCCAGCCTCGATCACTCCGCGCTTTACGTGTTCCGCGATCTGGCGGAAGTGCGCGTTGCACGGGGTCAGTTCCGACCAGGTGTTGCAGATGCCGATGATTGGCTTGCCATGGAACTGGTGATCGGCGATGCCCTGATTCTTCATCCAGCTGCGGTACATGAAGCCGTTCTTGTCGGCGGTGCCAAACCATTGGGCGGAGCGCAGGGTGGGTTTCTTATCAGACATGATCGATTCTCTTATTGTATGACTATATTGTTCGAGCTGAGGCGTAACATAAGCGCAAATTCGTCTGTTTGGAAGTGTTGTTGGATAAATAGTATTACTATATAGTCGTTTTCAGCGGAGGGATGGCCCTGACGGTTAGCCGTGAGAGGCGTCCCCCGAGGTTCTATAAAAACAACAATCGGAGACCGATCTCATGAGCCAGGAATTGCGGCTGATCCGCCGCATCACACTGAAACTGATTCCCTTCCTGATCCTGCTGTACCTGATCGCCTACGTGGATCGCTCCGCAGTGGGCTTCGCCAAACTGCACATGGGCGCCGACATCGGTCTCGGTGATGCGGCGTACGGGTTGGGCGCAGGGCTGTTCTTCATTGGCTATTTCCTCCTGGAAATCCCCAGCAACCTGATGCTTGACCGTTTTGGCGCACGACGCTGGTTCGCCCGGATCATGGTCACCTGGGGCGCCATTACCATCGGCATGGCGTTCGTCCAGGGGCCAAACAGCTTCTACCTGATGCGCTTTTTGCTCGGTGCGGCGGAAGCCGGGTTCTTTCCTGGCGTTCTGTACTACATCACCCAGTGGTTCCCGGTGCGCCATCGCGGCAAGATCCTGGGGTTGTTCATCCTGTCCCAACCCATCGCAATGATGATCACCGGGCCCGTGTCCGGCGGGCTGTTGGGCCTGGATGGCGTTCTTGGCCTGCACGGCTGGCAGTGGCTGTTTATCGTCATCGGCACCCCGGCGATCCTGCTGACCTGGCCGGTACTGCGCTGGTTGCCGGATGGCCCGCAACAGGTGAAGTGGATGGACCAGGCCGAGAAGGACTGGCTGAGCGGCGAACTGCAAAAGGACCTGCAGGCATACGGCCAGACCCGCCACGGCAACCCGCTGCACGCGCTCAAGGACAAACGCGTGTTGCTGCTGGCGCTGTTCTACCTGCCGGTGACCCTCAGCATCTATGGCCTGGGCCTGTGGTTGCCAACCTTGATCAAGCAGTTCGGCGGCAGCGACCTGATGACCGGGTTCGTGTCATCGGTGCCCTATGTCTTCGGGATCGTTGGTCTGCTGATCATCCCGCGCAGCTCCGATCGATTGAATGATCGTTATGGTCACTTGGCGGTGCTGTATGTGTTGGGCGCCATCGGCTTGTTCCTCAGCGCCTGGCTGACGTTTCCGGTATTGCAATTGATGGCGCTGTGCCTGGTGGCGTTCGCACTGTTTTCCTGCACGGCGATTTTCTGGACCTTGCCCGGGCGCTTCTTTGCCGGCGCGAGTGCGGCGGCGGGGATTGCCCTGATCAACTCGGTAGGCAATCTCGGCGGCTACATCGGCCCGTTCGTGATCGGCGCGCTCAAGGAATACACCGGCAACCTGGCGTCGGGGCTGTATTTCCTGTCCTGCGTGATGGTGTTCGGCCTGGTGTTGACCGGTGTGGTGTACCGCCAGTTGGAACGCAAGCATGTGTTGCCGGCCGATCAGTTTGCTGCCAGTGCCCGTGGGGCTACCCGTACCTGACACAGGCCTGATACAGACCTGTAGGAGCTGGCTTGCCAGCGAAGAGGCCCTGTCAGCAGACATCAGTATTGACTGTCAGATCGCCTTCGCTGGCAAGCCAGCTCCTACAGGGTTTGCGGTGTTTTCAAGTAAAAGGAAAAAAATCATGCGTTTGGTTCAGTTCGAATTGAGTAACGGCGAGCGCCGTGTCGGCGTGGTCGAGGGGTCGCAGGTCCTGGAAGTTCGTGAGGCGCGCACGGTTCGCGACCTGGCGCTGGCGGCGATCGAAGCAGGCGTCAATCTGGAGCAACAGGTGCAGAGCCTGGGGCTTGGCATCAGCCACGACTATGCCGAACTGCTGGCGCAATTGCGCATCCTGCCACCGCTGGATCACCCGGATCCGGCGCACATGCTGGTCAGTGGCACCGGCCTGACTCACCTGGGCAGCGCGTCGGCCCGGGACAAGATGCACCAGCAGGTTGGTGACGAAGCCGCGATGACCGATACCATGCGCATCTTCAAATGGGGCGTGGAAGGCGGCAAGCCTGCGGCCGGTCAGGCGGGCGTGCAGCCGGAATGGTTCTACAAGGGCGACGGCAGCATCGTTGTGCGCCCCGGCCAGCCATTCCCGTTGCCACCGTTTGCCGAAGACGCCGGTGAAGAGCCTGAACTCAGCGGCCTTTATGTCATCGGTCACGACGGCAAGCCGTATCGCCTCGGCTTTGCCGTCGGCAACGAGTTTTCCGATCACGTGATGGAGCGCAAGAACTACCTGTACCTGGCCCATTCGAAACTGCGCAGTTGCAGCTACGGTCCGGAGCTGCGGGTCGGCGAGCTGCCGCAACACCTGGCCGGCACCAGTCGCATCCTGCGCGACGGCCAGGTGCTGTGGCAGAACGAGTTCCTCAGTGGCGAGGCCAACATGTGCCACAGCCTGGCGAACCTTGAATTCCACCATTTCAAGTACAGCCAGTTCCTGCGTCCAGGGGACGTGCACATTCACTTCTTCGGTACCGCGACCCTGTCCTTCGCTGACGGCATTCGCCCACAACCGGGCGACGTGTTCGAGATCAGCCAGGGCGAGTTCGGCGCGCCGTTGATCAATGGCATCGTTGCTGTCGATGCGGCGTTCGAACCCGGCACTGTCGGCACTCTTTGAGGAATTTCCCCATGCTTCGAATTCTTGGCCACAACTACATCGGCGGCCAGCGCAGTGCGCTGGGCAGCGTCAAATTGCACAGTGTCGACGCCGAGACAGGCGAGGCGTTGCCCCACGATTTCACCCAGGCCACGCCGCAAGAAGTCGATGCCGCCGCCAAGGCTGCCGCGCAGGCGTATTCGGCTTATCGCAATCTGAGCGCGGAGCGTCGCGCAGAATTTCTCGATGCCATCGCCAACGAACTGGATGCGCTGGGCGATGAGTTTGTCAGCCTGGTGTGCCGCGAAACGGCATTGCCGGCCGCACGGATCATCGGTGAGCGTGGCCGCACCAGCGGGCAGATGCGCTTGTTCGCCAGTGTGCTACGGCGGGGCGATTTCTACGGGGCGCGGATCGATCAGGCGCTGCCTGAGCGCCAGCCCTTGCCACGTCCCGACCTGCGCCAATACCGTATCGCTCTCGGCCCCGTTGCTGTGTTCGGGGCCAGCAACTTTCCCTTGGCGTTTTCCACCGCCGGTGGCGACACGGCATCGGCCCTGGCTGCCGGTTGCCCGGTAGTGTTCAAGGCCCACAGCGGCCACATGGCCACGGCCGAGCAGGTGGCCGATGCGATCATCCGTGCGGCAGAAAAAACCGCGATGCCGGCCGGCGTGTTCAACATGATCTACGGCGGCGGAGTCGGTGAAGCGCTGGTCAAGCACCCGGCCATCCAGGCGGTGGGCTTTACCGGTTCGCTCGCGGGTGGACGGGCGCTGTGCGACATGGCAGCGGCACGCCCACAACCGATCCCGGTGTTCGCCGAGATGTCGAGCATCAATCCGGTGATCGTGCTGCCCCAGGCACTGCAAGTGCGCATGGACACCATCGCCCGCGGCCTGTCGGCTTCGGTGGTGCAAGGCTGCGGTCAGTTTTGCACCAATCCTGGCCTGGTGATGGGTATCCGTTCGCCGCAGTTCACCGCTTTCCTCCAGTCACTGGCGGACATGATGGCCGATCAACCGGCGCAGACCATGCTCAACGTCGGCACGCTGGGCAGCTATGCACGGGGCGTGCAAAAGCTCCTTGACCACCCCGGTATCGAACACCTGGCGGGTAAACCGCAACAAGGGCGTCAGGCGCAACCGCAATTGTTCAAGGCCGATGTGAGCTTGCTGATCGAGGCTGATGAAGTGCTGCAAGCGGAAGTCTTCGGCCCGACCACAGTAGTAGTCGAAGTGGCGGATCAGGCGCAACTGAGCGCCGCGTTGAACGGTCTGCATGGTCAATTGACCGCGACGATCATCGGTGAGCAGGCCGATTTCGAACAGTTCAGCGAACTGACGGGGTTGCTGGAGCAGAAAGTCGGGCGAATCCTGCTCAATGGTTATCCAACCGGCGTGGAGGTCTGCGATTCGATGGTGCACGGCGGGCCGTATCCCGCGACCTCGGATGCGCGCGGCACGTCGGTAGGGACCTTGGCCATCGACCGTTTCCTGCGCCCGGTGTGTTTCCAGAACTACCCCGACAGCCTGCTGCCGGATGCGTTGAAAAACAGCAACCCACTGCGCATTCAACGCCTGGTGGATGGCAAGCCGACTCGCGACGCCCTTTGACGGTTACACACCCCCCCCTGTGGGAGCGGGCTTGCTCGCGAAGGCGGTGTATCAGTCGGCACTTGGATTGACTGATACACCGCCTTCGCG
>NZ_JASCAE010000073.1:0-47021 GCF_029967975.1 Pseudomonas sp. V98_8 | reverse complement strand
ATCGTCAAGATTAAATTCCAAAACCCCTATCTGCGCATGCAGGTAGGGGTTTTGTCTTTGTGGCCATCGATAACCCTCTTGTAGGAGCGAGCATGCTCGCGAAGAAACGGAGAGCGCCACGGAATATCAGGCCCCAGCCTTATCGTTAACGCCCACCGTCGAAACGCCGCCCGGAGCATGCTCGCGCCTACACAACTTAAAGAAAATGACACGAAAGTGATCACTCCGTTTTGGTATGGTGCAGCTCGTTTTTTTAGCGGCCCGTTTTCAAACCAGGGATCGGTGTTTCTTTCCAAAGAGTTGCCACAGAAATGCCTCAGCCGATTCCGATCAAAGACCACGAAAAAGAGACGCGACTGGTCAACAAGCGACTGATGGCCTGCGCCTTGTTCGTCGGCGCCATTACCTGTGCACTGGTGGTGCGCCTGTACGTCCTGCAGGTGGTGGAATTCGAGTATCACTCCACGATTTCCGAAAACAACCGTGTGCATGTGCTGCCGATCACGCCTACCCGTGGCTTGATCTATGACCGCAATGGCGTAGTTCTGGCCGACAACCGACCCAGCTACAACCTGACCATCACTCGCGAACGTGCGTCCGATGTCAACCAAGAGCTGGACGAAGTCGTCAACCTGCTGCACCTGCCGGCTGAAGACCGCACGCTGTTCGACAAGGCGATGAAACAGGCGCGGCACCCGTTCGTGCCGGTGACCTTGTTCTATGAGCTGAGCGAGGAGCAGATTGCGGTGCTGGCGGTCAACGAGTTCCGCTTGCCGGGCATCGATGTCGAGCCGCAGTTCGTGCGCCATTACCCGTTGGGCGAACACTTCGCGCATTCGGTCGGCTATGTCGGACGGATCAACGAGAAAGAGTCCAAGGTTCTGGATACGGTCGAGTATCGAGGCACCCAATCCATCGGAAAGACCGGGATCGAAAAATTCTACGAGTCGCAACTGCACGGTCATGTCGGTTACGAGGAAGTCGAAACCAATGCCCAGGGCCGCGTGTTGCGCGTACTCAAGCACACGGATCCGGTGCCCGGTGAAAACATCGTCCTGAGCCTGGACGTCAAGCTGCAGGAGGCCGCCGAGCAAGCCTTGGGCGATCGTCGTGGCTCGGTGGTCGCGCTTGATCCGTCGACCGGTGAAGTGCTGGCCATGGTCAGCAACCCAAGCTTCGATCCGAACCTGTTCGTCACCGGTATCAGCTCCAGGGAATATTCGACGCTACGCGATTCCATTGACCGACCGCTGTTCAACCGCGTGCTGCGCGGGCTCTATGCGCCGGGCTCGACCATCAAGCCGGAAGTCGCGATTGCCGGGCTCGACGCCGGCATCGTCACGCCGCAGACCCGAGTCTTTGATCCGGGGTATTACCAACTCCCGGACTTCGATCACAAGTACCGCAACTGGAACCACAGCGGCGACGGTTGGGTGGACATGGACGCGGCGATCATGCGTTCCAACGACACCTACTTCTACGACCTCGCGCACAAGCTGGGCATCGATCGGCTGCATGACTACATGGCCATGTTCGGCCTCGGGGAAAAGGTCTCGCTGGACATGTTCGAAGAGTCTCCCGGCTTGATGCCGTCCCAGGCCTGGAAACGCGCCACGCGTCGTCAGCCATGGTTCCCTGGTGAAACCGTGATTCTTGGCATCGGCCAGGGATACATGCAGGTCACGCCGCTGCAACTGGCCCAGGCCACGGCCCTGATCGCCAACAAAGGCGTGTGGAACCGGCCGCACCTGGCCAGGACCGTGGACGGTGTCGCGCCCGTAGACGAGCATCCGATGCCGAACATCCTGCTCAAGGACCCACGCGACTGGGAGCAGGTCAACCACGGCATGCAGATGGTCATGCACGATGCCCGCGGGATCGCCCGCGCGGCGGCAGCGGGGGCGCAATACCGTATTGCCGGCAAGAGCGGTACCGCGCAAGTGGTGGCGATCAAGCAGGGCGAGCGTTATAACCGCGAGAAAACCCGCGAGCGCAACCGTGACAATGCCTTGTTCGTCGGTTTCGCCCCGGCCGAACATCCGCAAATCGTGATTTCGGTGATGATCGAAAACGGCGAGGCCGGTGGTCGTGTCGCCGGCCCTGTCGTGCGGCAGATCATGGACGCCTGGCTACTTGATCAGGACGGTCATCTCAAGCCGCAATACGCAGTGCCGAGCAAGGCACCAGGCGATCCTCACGTCTGAACCCTGCGTTCGGCATGGATGATCCCATGTCATCCATGCCTTGAAGATCGATCCTTTGTCAGGCCCTGTGTCGCGTTCTCCAATGTCGGAAAGCTGAGTGATCCAGGTCACGCTCCCGTGTAGGAGCGAGCTTGCTCTTGCAATGGAATGCGTCCAGACCTGTAATCAGGTCGGCTGTCTCACGGCCGGCTCACTGGTGCAGGATGAACGTCGCCAGGCTGTGCAGATCCTTCGGGCTTAACTGCGCGAAAGGCGGCATCGGGATATCCCCCCATTTGCCGCTACCGCCGTGCGCAATGCTGGACGTTACCTTGGCCAGGGCCTGCGGGTCGTTGGCGTACCTGGCAGCCACATCGTGATAGGCCGGGCCGACGACCTTGTGATCGATCGCATGGCAGGACAGGCACGCGTTGTTCTGCAGCAAGGCCGTGGCGTCGACTGTTGCCACAGGGGCTGGCGTGGGTTGGCCCGCCGACGGATTCGAGGCGGCTTGCACATCGGCATCGCTCGCCTTTGCACTGCCGTACGTGGCCGCCAGGTAGGCGCCAATAATGGTCACGTCCTGATCGCTGATCGGCGCACCGTACACGTGCTGCATCTTGCCCGCTTCTGCCGTCCACTGCGCCAGGCTCATGCCCGGAGGCTGGAAGCTGATGTAGTCGGCTGAATGGCAGATGGAACATTTCTGCTGGGCCAATGGGTAGCCAGGCAGCGCACTGGGTTTGAACGCAGCAGTTTCGGGCGGCAAGGTTATCGACAGTGGTGCTGCGCTGGTCATGCCAGCCAGGCAAATTTGCGCCGCGCACAGCCAGCGGGTCATGAATTTCATGGATTTCATGCAGCTCTCCTCAGGCGACGGTCACGTGGCTGGTTTCGATGACGTGGCGGCGGTAACCGGCAGGGTTCCAGTCGGCTTGCAGCGGTTGCGTCTCGCCCGCGCTGTTGCTGGCGCGCACCATCAACTGCGTGGCGCCCTTGCTGGTGAAGGTGATTGCCAGGGTCCACTCGCGGAAAGAAAAACGGCCAAGGTCCTGCCCGAGGGTGGCTTCACGCCAGACATTTCCGCCGTCGATGGATATTTCCACCTTGTTGACCCCGGCACCGCCATCGAACGCAATGCCCTTGAGCACCACGCTTTTATTCAACGGCAACACATCGCCCTGGTTAACGCTGGTGATGAAGCTGCGCACCGGTAGCTTGGAGATCGGCCGGGTTTGCGCCGGCGTGGTGCCGGGGGCGATGCAGAAGCAATCGTTATCCGGGACTCGATAACCTTTAGCCATGAAGAAGCCGTCGTAAACATGGTCGAGCACTTCGATCTCGCTCAGGTGCTTGACCCAGTACGTGCCGAAATAGCCGGGCACTACCAAACGTATCGGGTAACCGTTGAGGAAGGGCAGGTCGGTGCCGTTCATCGACCAGGCGATCATGGGTTCACCGTCCATGGCATGGCTGAAGTCCAGTGCCTTGATGAACTCCGGGGTACTTGGCAGCACGGGCTTGTCGAGGCCGCGGAACGTCACTTGCCTGGCATCGGTTTTCACCCCGGCCTTTTCCAATACGGCCTTGAGCGGCACCCCTATCCAGCGTGCATTGCCCATCGAACCATTGCCCAACTGAGCACCAAAGACGCGCGGCATCGAGAAACCTCTGCTGTTCCCCGAGCACTGATTGACGGCCACCACTTCTACCGGCTGCGCCAGCGTCTTGAGTTCTGCAAGGGACAGTGACAGCGGAGTGTCGACCGCACCCTTGACTGTCAAACGGTACGTATCCGGATCGATGCTGGTCGGGAAATTGGCCAGGTGATAACGCACGAAAAACGCGTCATTGGGCGTGATCGGCCCTTCGTTGAAGACTGCGAAGGGTGTTTCCAGGTGCGGTGGGCGAGTGGTCACCAGGGTCAAAGGCTGTTTTTGCGGGTATTGCACCAGCGGCCGTGGACCCGCCGCGAAGGTCACTTCTTCGGCGGTTTCGCCGGTTGCCCTGGCAATGCTTGCCAAGGGTGAAGCGGCCAAAGCCAGGGTGACAGCATCGCGTAGAACGCGTCGGCGGGTGAGCTTGCTGTTATCGAGAAAACTGAATTTCATTCTGCGCTCTCTTTGATTGTTTTTCTGAGATGCAACCGACAACCCCCGTCAGGGCTCAGAGGTATCGGGCTAGACGTGTCGCGTCACTGTTCGAAGAGCAAACCAGTATCGTCACGCGCAGGTTGTCTGCTTCTCATTGGGCGTCAGGGATTTAGCAATCGATGACAGTTTGGCGGCGCTGAGTCTTTCGGTGTCTGCTCCATGGCTTTCGCGGGCAAGCCCGCTCCCACAGTGACCGAGCTGAGTCAAAAAACTGGGAGCGATGCGAGCCTGTGGGAATTGGCTTGCCAGCGATGAACGATGCCCCGGTCCACCTGCCGGAACACAAGCGCCATGCGGCACTTGCCATCGCCCTTACGTTAACGTAAAGATTGCTCCAGGGCGCCGACGCATGAAGGCGCAAGGGCGGACGACCCGGAGCGCTTGATGACGCTAATAAAAACAAACTCCCCCAAATTGCACCGCGAAGCCCGGCTGGCCCGGGAAAAACTGCATCTGGAAGGCGAAGTCCCGGACGGCGTCCTGCGCGCGGAAATCGATGCTTCCTGGCGGCGCAGCCTCAGCCATGGCGTGCATTACAATGCCAAGCATGAGCTGGCGCTGGAATCGAGTGCCAGCGTCGATGTATTGCTGGCGAGCAATCGCCTGCTGATCGATGCAGCGTTGCCGGCGATCGATTACCTGGCCGAACGCCAAGGCAAGGAAGGGCTGATCATCCTCGCCAACTCCGACGCCACCATCCTTGCCGTCGAAGGTCGCGCCGACCGCCTCAAGGGCAGTGGCCTGCAAGACATCACCCTCGGCGCCTGCTGGAGCGAAGCCGCGCGTGGCACCAACGCCCTGGGCACGGCACTGGTCGAAGCCCGGCCAACCCTGATCGATTGCGGTGAGCATTACCTGGACCGCCTCAGTGACTTTTCCTGCACCTCGGTGCCGATCCATTGCCCCCAGGGCGACATCCTCGGCGTCCTCGACCTGACCCGCGAAGGCCCGCTGGGCCGCGCCCATGACAGCACCGCGCTGCTGGCCATGGCCGTCAGCCAGATCGAGAGCCGTGTCTTCAACGCCAGCTATCCGGACGAAATCGTCCTGGCGTTCCACAGTCGCCGGCAGTATCTCGAGTCGCCATGGCAGGGCCTGCTGGCGGTAAGCCTGGGCGGGCAAATCCTCGCGGTCAGCGCCCAGGCCTGTCAGCTGTTGCATGCCGAACGTTCAGCGCTGGTCGGTCGGCGCTGCGAAGAATTTCTTGGCGTCGATGGCCTGCAATTGCTGGCACGTCTGCACCAGGGCGGCGTCGGCAGCCTGCAGACCGCCAAAGGCGAATACTTCTACAAAACCCTGCGCGCGCCGCAACGTTCGATCAACGTCGGCAACCCACCCCGCAGCGTCGCAAAAACCGCCAAGGCGCAACCAGACCTGGAGGCCCTGGCCGGCAGCAATGCCCGTTATGCCCGTGCCTTGCGCATGGCCCGACAAGGCCTGGCCAACCAGTTGCCGGTATTGCTGTTGGGGGAAACCGGCACCGGCAAGGAAGTCATTGCCCGCGCCCTGCACATGGCCGGTAGCCGCTGCGACAAACCCTTCGTCGCGGTCAACTGCGCGGCGATCCCCGAAGGCCTGATCGAGTCGGAACTGTTCGGCTACCGCGAGGGCGCGTTCACCGGATCGCGCCGCGGCGGCATGGTCGGACGACTGCAACAGGCTCACGGCGGCACCTTGTTTCTCGATGAAATCGGTGACATGCCGCTGGCCTTGCAGGCCCGCCTGCTGCGCGTACTGCAGGACCGCAAGGTCGCGCCACTGGGCGCCGGCGAAGAGCAGGACATCGACGTCGCGCTGATCTGCGCGACCCACCGCGACCTCAAGCGCCTGGTGCAGGACAAGCACTTTCGCGAGGACCTGTTCTACCGGGTCAACGGCATCAGCGTGATGCTCCCGGCGCTGCGCGAACGTGAGGATTTCACTGCGCTGGTCGGCCGACTGTTGGTCCGGCTCGATGCGCCAAACGTAGTCCTGCACGACGACTTGAACCGCTTGCTCGAGGGTTATCACTGGCCGGGCAACATCCGCCAGCTGGAAATGGTCCTGCGTACCGCGCTGGCCATGCGCGAACCCGGGGAGACCGTGCTCAACCTCGATCACTTGCCCGACAGCATGCTCGATGACCTCAATGCCGGCGAACGACCCCAGGCCGGCAGTATCCGGGAAAACCAACTGGAGATGATCCGCCAGTCCCTGGACAGCCACCAGGGCAACGTCTCGGCCGCTGCCGACGCCCTGGGCATCAGCCGCGCGACTTTGTATCGCAAGCTCAAGCAGTTGCGCCCGTGATGCAGCGCCTGATCGTGCGGCTGATCGACAGCCAGAACCCCGAGGCCCTGCAGGCTGCGTTACGCTGGCTATACAGCTTTGTGCGCCCGCACCGCCTGGCGATTGCCGGGCTGCTGGGCCTGTCGGTCTGCGCCTCGGCGTTGGTGCTGGTGCAGCCGTGGCTGACCAAGTTGCTGATCGATGACGGCCTGCTGGCGCGCAATTTCCCGATGCTGGTGTTGATCGCCGGGCTGATGATCGTCGCGGGATTGCTGGGCACGGCGTTGTCGGGGATCAATCGTTACCTGCACACGCGCTTGTCCGGGCGCATGCTGTTCGCCCTGCGCGATGACCTGTATCGGCATTTGCAGACCTTGTCACCGAGCTTCTACGGCCAGCGGCGCATCGGTGACCTGATGTCGCGTCTCGATGGCGACGTGGCGGAGATCCAGCGCTTTGCCGTGGATTCATTATTTTCGGCGGTGTCCAGCGTGATCGGCCTGGTGGTGGCCGTGGCCATGCTGCTGACGCTGTCGTGGAAACTGTCGCTGCTGGCGCTGGTGCTGATTCCCCTCGACGTGCTGTGGCTGCGCTGGATGCGGCGCAAGGTCGAGCGCGATGTGCGCCAGTTGCGTGAACGCTCGGCGGACATGTCGTCATTCATGGTCGAGACGCTGCCGGTGATGAAGTTCATCCAGTCTGCCGGCCAGCAACAGCGCGAGGCGCGACGCCTGGAGAGCCTGGGCCAGGGCTACATGAGCCAGTTGCTGCGCCTGCAGGTCACCGAGTTTTTCACCCAGGCCGTGCCGGGCACGCTGACTTCGCTGTCGCGCGCCTGTGCGTTCCTGATTGGCGGGTATTGGGTCGTGCAGGGCACTTGGCAATTGGGCGCATTGATCGCGTTTTCCACTTACCTGGGGATGGCCGTCGGGCCGGTTCAGAGTCTGCTTGGGCTCTATGTCGCCATTCAGCGCATGACCGTCAGTCTCGGACGGGTGATGGAGTTGCGCGGCGAGGAAGCCACCGTACTCACACCCGAAACACCGAAACCGATGCCTAGCTCTGGCGAGTTGCGTTTCGACGATGTGCACTTCAGCCATCCCGGTCGCCCGACCACCCTGCGTGGCATCGAGGCGCGGATTCCCTACGGTTTGAAAGTCGCCCTGAGCGGCGGCTCCGGGGTCGGCAAATCGACCCTGATCGATCTGCTGCAACGCCACCACGACCCGCAGTCCGGGCGGGTGCTGCTGGGGGAGGTGGATGTGCGCGAACTCGACCTGTTCGAGTTGCGCCGGCGCATTGCCGTGGTCAGCCAGGACATCGTGCTGTTTCGCGGCAGCCTGGCCGACAACCTGGCCTACGCCGTGCCCGACGCCAGCCGCGAAGCGATCGCCGACGTCGCGCGGCTGGCGCAACTCGACAGCCTGATTGCGACCTTGCCCGAAGGACTCGACAGTCCGTTGGGGGAGCGCGGCCAGCAGTTGTCCGGTGGGCAGAAACAACGCATTGCCATTGCCCGCGCCCTGTTGCAGGACCCACTGATCCTGGTGCTCGACGAAGCTACCTCGGCGGTGGACGAAGCCACCGAGCGCGAAGTGATCGAAGCCATCGACCGCCTGTTTGCCGGGCGCACGCGCATCCTGATCAGCCATCGTCCCTCGACCCTGGCCGATGCCGATTTGCGCTTTGAATTGCTCGACGGCGTACTGGTGTCGAAAACGCTGTTGCATGAAGCCTGAGCCTTATGAAGCCTGAGCCTTATGAAACTTGAGCTGCGCATTGGTGTGGTGGACAGCGGTCACTCGACCGCGCAACGGGTGCAGGTCGTCGCTGGGCGGCGTTTTTCCCTGGTGGAAGACGGGCTGAGCGAAAGCGACTTGCGTGACGATCCGTTGGGCCATGGCAGCGCTGTGATCGAAGCCATCGGCCGGCGTGCACCCTCGGCACTGTTTTGCGTGGCGCAAGTATTCGACCGGCGCGGGGTGACCAGCGCCTTGCAGATCGCCACGGCCATCGATTGGCTGGTGGCGCAGGACGTGCGCTTGATCAATCTGAGCCTGGGTTTGCGCCAGGATCGCAACCTGTTGCGGGCTGCTTGCGCATTGGCGGTGGGCCAGGGTGTATTGCTGTGCGCGTCCAGCCCGGCCCAGGGGGAGGGGGTGTTTCCGGCGAATTATCCACAGGTGCTGCGGGTGACCGGGGATGCGCGCTGCGCCAAACTCGAATGGTCATGGCTCGACAGTGACCAGGCGGATTTCGGTGCGTGCGTGCACGGCACTTATCCGGGGCAGTCCGGCGCCAGTCTCGGTTGCGCGGCGTTGAGCGGGCACATTGCGGCATTCCTGGTGGAGAATCCCGACGCCAGCAATGAACAGGTGATCGATTATCTGCGCCACAACGCCCGTTACCGCGGCCCTGAACGGCGTATCGGGCCATGACCGCGATCGTCATCCTGGGCGCCGGGCCCGCGGGCGCGGCGGTAGCACTGGGGCTGCGACGACTGGGGTATGCGGTTACGCTGGTCAGCGAATGGCGGCGTTTTGCCGCCCTCGAAGGTGTTTCCCAGCGGGTGCTGGAGGCGTTGCGCGGCGCCGGACTGCAACAGGCGCTGGCGCAGGCGACGTTGCCCTCTCAACGGCAGGTGAACTGGAACGGCCAGCAGCATTCGCAGAACATCGAGTTCCTGCTCGACCGTCCGACCTTTGACTGCGGCCTGCGCGAAGCCTTGCGCCTGGCCGGTGTTGAGTTGATCGAGGGTCGGGTGTTGGTGGTCCAGGCACTCGCCAGCGGTCATCGAATCGAGATTGACGGTGGACAGGCAGTGATTGCGGACTTTCTGGTGGAAGCCCGTGGCCGCCAGGCGCCCGCCCTGGGTAAAGGCTTGCGCGGGCCGGAGACAGTCAGCCTGCTCAATCGCTGGCAGGGCACGCCGGGCAACACCGCCAGCGCCGTGGAAAGCCTTGAGGATGGCTGGGCATGGATGGCGCGACGGGCCGACGGCCAGTGTTATTGGCAATGGACGGTGGATGTGGCCAGCGCCGCTCTGCCGGGCAAGGCCCAGTTGCTCGAGTACTGTCGACAGCGGCGCCAGGCATCGTCGTTCGCCCAGGCGTTTTTCGCTGCCGACCCCGAGGTTGATTTGCAGTTGCATGCCCGCAGCAGCACGGCGATTCTCAGCCCGCAGGTGTGCGGCGACAATTGGATTCGGGTTGGCGATGCGGCGATGGCGGTCGACCCGTTGTCGGGCAACGGCATCTTCCAATCCCTGTCCTCGGCGTTGCAGGCGCCGACGGTGATCAACACCTTGTTGCGCAAGCCCGAGCGAGCGGCGCTGGCCCGGCGTTTTCATCAACAGCGGGTGGAGCAGCTGTTTCTGCGGTTTGCGCGGATAGGTCGGGATTTTTATGCCGATGAACAACGCTGGCTCAATCAGCCATTCTGGAAGGCGCGGCGGCAATGGCCGGATGCCGAGGTAGCCCATGCCGAGGCTGATTTCAATGCGCTGAAAATCGAGCGGGCGCCGGTGCTGCGTGAAGGGTTTGTCGATGAGGCCGAGGTGGTGATCACGGCGGATCAACCGTTGGGGATCTGGCATGTGCAGGGGGTTGAATTGGCGCCGTTGGTGCGGCGATTGCGAACCGAGCCTGCCGAACAAGCGCTGGCTGGATTGACTGTCGAGCAGGGCAGGATGATCAGGAGTTGGTTGTTGGCCCAGGGTTTCAAACCCTGAGATCTCTGGTTGTTCGGGCGGGCCCTATCGCGGGCAAGCCCGCTCCCACAGGGTTTTTTGGTGAAGCTGCAATCTACGACATCACACAAATCACTGTGGGAGCGGGCTTGCCCGCGATGGCGTCCGCAAGGACGCCGCCAATTACAGCTTGATCAACACCGACTTCAACTCGGTGTAATGCTCGATCGCCGCATACCCCATCTCGCGGCCGACCCCCGACATCTTGTAGCCACCAAAGGGCAGCGCCGGGTCCAGGGCGCTGTGGCAGTTGACCCACACTGAACCGGACTTGATCCGTGGGATCATCCGGTGCACCGCCGCCAGGTCATTGGACCAGATGCTCGCGCCCAACCCATAAGGGCTGTCATTGGCCATGCGCAGGGCATCGGCTTCGTCATCGAAGGGAATCGCCACCAGCACCGGGCCGAAGATTTCCTCCTGCACCAGCGAATGCTTTTGATCGACGTCGACGATCACCGTCGGCTTGACGAAAAAGCCCGGCCCGAACTGCTCGCCACCGCAGGCGATGGTCGCGCCGCTTTCACGGCCCTGTTCTATGTAGCCGTAGACCCGCGCCTGCTGCCGTGCCGAGATCAACGGCCCCATTTCCACGCTCGGGTCCAGGCCGTTACCCAGTTTCATGGCGTTGGCGATATCGCTGATGTCCGCCACCACATTGTCGAAATGCTTGCGCTGCACATACAGGCGCGAGCCTGCGCAGCAGACCTGGCCCTGGTTGAAGAAGATCGCGCTGGCGGCACCGGCTGCGGCGCTTTTCAGGTCGGCATCGGCCATCACGATCGTTGGCGACTTACCGCCCAGCTCCAGGGTCACCCGGGTCATGGAATCCATGGCGATCTTGCCGATCTGCTTGCCCACGGCGGTGGAGCCGGTGAAGGTCAGCTTGTCCACCAGCGGATTGTGAGTCAGCGCGGAGCCTGCGGTGATGCCGGTGCCGGTGACCACGTTGAACACGCCCTCGGGGTAACCCGCCTCGAGCACAAGCTCGGCGAGCTTCAGCGCGGTGAGCGGGGTTTCGTCGGCGGGTTTGAGCACCACGGTGCAGCCGGTGGCCAGGGCCGGGCCGAGTTTCCAGCAGGCCAGCAACAGCGGGAAGTTCCAGGCGACGATGGCGCCGACAACGCCCACCGCTTCGCGGCGGATGAAACTGTGGAACTGGTCGTTGGGCATCAGCGGTGCCGACACGTCGACCGTGGAGCCTTCGATCTTGGTCGCCCAACCGGCCATGTAGCGCAGGAAATCGATGGCCAGCTGCACGTCCATCACTTGCGCCACCGCCGCGCTTTTGCCGTTGTTCAGGCATTCCAGCTGCGCCAGGAGCTCGGCATCGCGCTGCATCAGGTCGGCGAGTTTCCACAACAGATTCTGCCGCTCCCGAGGGCGGGTGCGGGTCCAGGCCGAATCATCGAACGCCTGGCGGGCGGCGAGGACGGCGCGGTCGACGTCTTCCGGTGTGGCCCGTGGCACCACACACAGCACTTCGCCGGTGGCGGGGTTGTGCAGCGCCATGGTCTGGCCGTCGGCGGCCTCGACCCAGTCGCCACCGATGAGCATGCGCGGGGCGCGCTGGATAAATGCCGAAGTGGCGGGAAGCAGGTTGGGAAGCGACATGATGAAACCTCGTCTTGTTCGTGTGGCGAGGTCTTTCGCAATGGCTGTGCCAGATGTGTTTATTTGGGTGAAACATCGATTTGGTGGGGCTTGCGGGTTATTGACCAATGAAAAGGAGGTGAGCTGACGTCGCAAATTGCGACGCAGTGAGACATGCGAAGATCAAAAGATCGCAGCCTGCGGCAGCTCCTACAGGTGTATGCCGATTCCCGTGTAGGAGCTGCCGCAGGCTGCGATCTTTTGATCTTGATCCTATGCTTGTCTCAGAGTGCAACAGATGTCGCGATATTAGACGCGGGACGTCAGGTTTAGCAGTCGTCAATCACCCTGTATTTAACCTAAGCAATTGATAAAAAACACGATTCACAAGCTGGCACGCTCCGTGTATTGCTCATCGCAGACGTTTCTCCTGCCACCGTCAGCGGCTTGCCGCCGGCGGCAGAAACCCAAAAAACGATAAGCCACAAAAATAAGAAAGCACCGTGCGAGGTTCGACGTTGATGAAGAGAAAACTCCGTTCAGGCATGAGCGCCAGTCTGCTGGCCATCGCAGCTTGCGTGGCCCTGCATTCGCCTCACAGCCTGGCAGCCCGCGACGCCCAGACCATCCTCAAGGAAACCTGTCAGGGCTGTCATACCCCCGAAGCCGATAACGCCCTGAGCCGCATCAGCCACCAGCGCAAGACGCCGGAAGGCTGGCTGATGAGCATTGCGCGCATGCAGACCATGCACGGTTTGCAGATCAGCGATGAAGATCGCCGCACCCTGGTCAAGTACCTGGCCGATACCCAGGGCCTGGCGCCGAGCGAGACCGACGGCGTGCGTTATGCCCTGGAGCGCCGGCTCAACACGGTCGAGCAGTTCGACGACCAGACCAGCCAGATGTGCGGCCGTTGCCACTCCGGTGCGCGGGTGGCCCTGCAACGGCGTCCGGCCCAGGAGTGGGAACGCCTGGTGAACTTCCACCTTGGCCAATGGCCGTCCCTGGAGTACCAGGCACTGTCGCGCGACCGCGACTGGTTCGACCTGGCGCGCAAAGAGATGGTGCCGCTGCTGGCCAAGCGTTATCCGCTGGACAACCCGGCCTGGAAAAAATGGCAAAGCGCCGCGCCAAAAGCCGAAGCACTGGTGGGTGACTGGAGCTTCAGCGGTCACTTGCCGGGCAAAGGCGAACTGGCCGGTGTGATGAGCGTGAGCGCCGATGGCAGTGATACCTTCAAGGTCAGCGTCAAAGGCCAATACGCCGACGGCACGCCGTTCAACGGCGACGGCAGCGCGATTCTTTATACCGGCTACGAATGGCGCGGCAACGTCAGCATCGATGGCGTGACCATGCGCCAGGTGTTCGCCGCCCAAGGCAACGCCATGCAGGGCCGGATGTTCGAGGCAGAGCACGACGAGCGCGGCCTGGACTTCGTCGCGGCCAAGCAGGGTTCCCAGCGTTTGCTGGCGGTGCAGCCGGGCTATGTGAAGGCCGGCAGCGAAAGCGAAGTCACCCTGATCGGCAGCGGCCTGAGCGGCAAGCCGAACTTCGGCAAAGGCGTGGAAGTGCTCGAGGTCGTGGAGCAGAGTCCGGAGCGAATCAAGGTCAAGCTCAAGGCTGCCACCAATGCCCAGCCGGGCTTGCGCACAGTCACCGTCGGGACGCTCAAAGGGCCGAGCCTGTCGGTCTACAGCAAGATCGCCGAAGTCAAAGTCGTGCCTGAATTCTCCGTGGCACGGATCGGCGAGGGCGGTGGTTCGACGCCGAAAGTCCAGGGCCGTTTCGACGCCGAAGCCTGGGGCAAGGGCGCCGATGGCAAGCCTTATCGCATCGGCGTGTTCCCGGCGCAATGGAAGGTCGAGGCCTTCGATGATCGCGCCAAGGAAGATGAAGACGTCAAGTTCGCCGGCACCATGCAGGCCGACACCGGTGTGTTCACCCCGGGCGATGCCGGGCCGAACCCGGCGCGCAAGATGTCCACCAACAATGCCGGCAACCTCAAGGTGATCGCCGCCGTCGACGACGCTGGGAAATCCCTGACCGGCGAAGGCCACATGATTGTGACCGTGCAACGCTGGAACAATCCACCCATTCCTTGAGTGGTGCTGATCGACAGCGATTCAGACACTTTTCGGAATGACCGCACGCCCCGCCAAGCGGGGCCTGCACAGGAGGTTTGCAATGGGCGCTATCTTGAATCTGGTCGAACGCAACCTGCACGAAGTGCAGGTCGATGCCGACCGCATGCTGTTTCATATCCCCAGCAGTTCGCTGTTCGCCAGCGATGAACTGACGGGCACCATCATCGATACCCTGCGTGGTCCGGGTTGTACTTCGGACGACCTGATCCAGCGTCTGGACGGGCGTTTCAACGGCGAGGAGATCACCGAGACCCTGCGCGAGCTGATGGCCCTGGAACTGGTCAGCGACGGCTCGCCGCTGACCCCGGACATCGCCACCAAACGCGTCGAGCGCACGGCGATCAATACCGTGGTACTCAACGTCAACACCGGCTGCAACCTGAGCTGCACCTACTGCTACAAGGAAGATCTCGACAAGCCGTCGGCTGGCAAGAAAATGGACGTCGAGACCGCGATCGCCTCGGTGGAAATGCTGCTGCGCGAATCACCGGATGAAGAGCGTTTCACCGTGGTGTTCTTTGGCGGCGAACCGCTGAGCAACCGCAAGCTGATCGAGTACATGGTCGACTACTGCGAGAAACGTTTCCGCGAAGCCGGCAAGTTCGTCGAGTTCGTCATGACCACCAATGCCACGCTGCTCACCGAAGAGACCGTGGACTACCTCAATGCCCACCGCTTTGGTTTGTCAGTGAGCATCGACGGGCCGAAAACCGTGCACGACCGCAACCGCATCACCGTGGGCGGGCAGGGCACCTACGACGTGGTACGGCGCAAGGCCGAGATGCTGCTGTCGCGCTATAACAGCCGTCCGGTGGGCGCGCGGGTGACCCTGACCACCGGCGTCACCGACGTCGAAACCATCTGGGATCACCTGTTCAATGAACTGGGGTTTGCCGAAGTCGGGTTTGCCCCGGTGACGTCGGGCGATATCAGCAGCTTCAACCTCACCAGCGACGAACTGATCGAAGTCTTCGCCAGCATGAAACGCCTCGGTCGACGTTATCTGGAAGCGGCACTGGAGCACCGCAACATCGGTTTCTCCAACCTGCACCAACTGATCACCGACATCCACGAAGGCCACAAGAAAGCCCTGCCATGCGGCGCGGGCCTGAAGATGCTGGCGGTGGATCACAAGGGCGAATTGAACCTGTGCCACCGCTTTACCGGATCGAGCCTGCCGACCTTCGGTAACGTGCACAGCGGTGTGAAACAGGTGGAACTCAACGACTTCCTGTCCCAGCGCCTGGACCGCACCAATACCGGCTGCGAAGACTGCCAGATCCGCAACCTGTGCTCTGGCGGCTGCTACCACGAAAGCTACGCCCGCTACGGCGATCCGACGCACCCGACTTATCACTACTGCGAACTGATGCGTGACTGGGTCGACTTCGGCATCGAGGTCTACACCCGGATCATGGCTCACAACCCTGCGTTCATCAGCAGCTACATCACTCCGCGCAAGGCTCACTGATATGAAACATCTCAAGGCAATCAATAACAAAGCGTTGAAGCTGGATCAGGCCGCGGACGAGAACCGCATTGAAGAAGTGGTGGCGATGAGCTCCGTGGCGGGCTGTGCATCGACCACTGACCCGGGCTGGGAAATCGATGCGTTTGGCGGTGTGTCGTCGCTGTGCCAGCCGATGGAAGCCGACCTGTATGGGTGCTCCGACCCGTGCTGGTGGCCGGCCCAGGTGCCGGACATGATGAGCACCTACCCGGACTGGAACAAAGATGCCCAGGCGTCCAACGAAAACTGGCGCAACCTCGGCACTGTCTTCCCGAAAGACAAGTGATCAGATAATAAGAAGGATTCCAGCATGCACAGCATCAACGCCTGCGGCCTGGCCGCTTTCGCCCTCCTGAGCACCTGCGCGCTCAGTGTCCTGGCCGATGAAAACACCGCATTGCAAGACGGTCACGAGTACATGTTGACCACCAATTATCCGAACAACCTGCACGTGATCGACCTGGCCACCGACACCTTGTACAAGACCTGCAAGATGCCGGACGCCTTCGGTCCCGGCACCGTGCAGCTGTCGCCGGATCGCAAGACCGCCTACGTGCTGAACAATCACTATGCGGATGTCTATGGCGTCGAGCTGGACAGCTGCAAGCAGGTGTTCCACGCCAGCATCACCCAGAAACCGGGGGAGAAAGCCAAATCGATGTTCGCCTTCACCGTCAGCCATGACGGCAAGGAGCTGTACACCATCGCCAACCCGACGCTGATGATGAACGATCGCTACGAAGTGCAGCAGCCCCGGCTCGACGTGTACAAGACCGACGCCGGCATGGACGCCAAGCCGGTGCGCAGTTTCCCGGCGCCACGGCAGTTGACGATCATGCAGAGCGGTGACGACGGCACGCTGTACGTGGCCGGTGCGGATGTCTACAAGGTCAATGTGCAAACCGGCAAGTTCGACGTGCTGATCCCCAGCCGTCACTGGAAACGCCCGAACTACAGTGCGCCCGACGTGCTCTACGTGTGGAACCAGCAAACCTACCGGCATGATTTCTCGCTGCTCTACACCGCGGCGAAATTCAAGGACAAGAAGCAGGACCCGGCCACTGCCGAATACCTGTACGGCTTGTTCAGTGTCGACCTGAAGACCGGCAAGACCGAAACCACCGACTTCGGGCCCCTGACGGAAATCTACTTCAGCGGCATGCGTTCACCGAAGGATCCGAACCTGATGTTTGGCGTGCTCAACCGCTTGGCCAAGTACGACATCAAGGAAAAGAAGATGCTCCAGGCGGCGACGCTTGATCACTCCTACTACTGCATTTCCTTCAACAAGGAGGGCAGCAAGATCTATCTGGCCGGGACGTTTAACGATGTGGCGATCTTCGATGCCGACAGCTTGAAGCAGGTGGGCAAGATCAAGTTGCCGGGTGGGGATATGGCGATCACCACGGCGCAGATTTTTGTGCGGTAACTGCGGCGCCTGAACTGACGCCTTCGCGAGCAAGCCCGCTCCCACATTTGATTTGTGTCGTTCACAAATCCCCTGTGGGAGCGGGCTTGCCCGCGAAGAGGCCCTCAAAAACGCCGCAAATTCAAACCCCCGGCACCGGACACCCCAAATCCCCCTCCTGGCACTTCAGGTAAGTCTTGAACGTCTCCACCCGCGCCTTGGTCAATTCGGTCACGCAATTGCTGTAGATCAGCGGATAAACACTCCCACCCTCCACCCCGGAAGCCGAAAACTTGCACTCGGCATCGCGAAACGCAATCCACGAGCGCTGTGCACCCACCAGCAGCTTCTTGCTGTCGGGGTTCCCCTTCAAACGTGTGGTGATCTGCTGGTAAAGCGCATTCAACTCCTTGTCCGCCGCGGCATGCTGCTGCGCTGCACACTGGTTCATCGTGGCCTGGTCGCTGGCGTTATCGCAGTCCAGGGCCTGGGCCAGGGGAGTGAACAGCAAAGGTGTGAGTGCCAGAAGAAAGCGTGAGTACATGGAGGAGGCTCGCTGTGACGGGGGAATTTGCGCCAGTGTAGCGATGCAAAGACGACGATTTCGACAACTGACAGCGGATGAATACAACTTTCGGGCTGGACTTGTGGTCTTAGAGGCCTACTGTTGTTCATTACAGGAGGTGACGTATGAAACCAGTACCCAATAGTTTTGAACGCAAAATCATGCTCAAGTCGCCCCGCGCCCATGTATGGCGTGCCTTGGTCGATGCCGAGGCGTTCGGTCAATGGTTTGGCGTTGCACTTGAAGGCAGGCGGTTCATCGCCGGCGAGTGGACGCAGGGGCAGGTTACGTATCCCGGTTATGAACATGTGTTGTGGAACGTGCTGGTCGAGCGGGTCGAGCCCCAGCAATTGTTTTCCTTTCGCTGGCACCCCTACGCGGTCAATCCCAGGATCGACTACTCCCAGGAGCCCACCACGCTGGTCAAATTCGAACTTCAGGATTATGAAGACGGCACCTTGCTCAAGGTTTCCGAATCAGGTTTCGCTCACATTCCCGACGTACGCCAGAAGGAGGCGTATTACATGGACAGCCGTGGCTGGGAAGAGCAATTGAGCCGACTTGAACAATTCCTCGCCGAAAATGCCAAGGCCCGCGAGCGTGGGAGTGAGTGATGGCAGTGCAGCTATAGCGAATGTCTTACACGCGGTTACAACTATGTCGTCTGTTACATATTGGATCCGATGCGTATTCTGGCCCCATCCACTGAGGTACAGGGAGTGCTCTCAGGATCATGGATGATCGGCCATTGGCAAGGAATGCTGACGACAGGGAGTTGTAATGGTCTTGGAAGAACCCGCTTCGGCGGGTTTTTTTATGGGCGTCAGAAAAATCTGGCTGCTCGAACCGCAGTTCTCGCAGCCAGGATTTCCTTGTCAGCCGAGTTTCGCCGCCGCCCGCTCGGTGATTTGCGCTCGCAGTTTCAATGAGCCGGCGGCACGTAGACGAGCTTCCTCCAGCACGCTGGCGGGTGCCGTTTGCGGGCTACCGGCCTGAAATGGCGGCGCAGGTGCGTATTCCAGTTGAAGTTGCACCAGCTGCGCGGTGTCCTCATCGAACAGCTCTGCCGCCAGGGTCAGGGCAAAATCAATGCCCGCGGTAATTCCGCCACCGGTCAGCAGATTGCCGTCGCGCACCACCCGATCCGCCACCGCAATCGCTCCCAGTGGCGCCAGCAACTCGTGATACGCCCAGTGGGTGGTGGCGCGCTTGCCCTTGAGCAGCCCCGCCGCACCGAGCACCAGCGCCCCGGTGCAAACCGACGTCACATACCGTGCGTTGGCGGCCTGGGCCTTGATGAACGCCAGGGTTGGCTCATCCTCCATCAACGGCCCGACCCCGCTGCCACCGGGTACGCAAATCACATCCAGCGCCGGGCAGTCGTCAAAGGTAACGGTCGGTTTGAGCATCAGTCCGGTGCTGGCGGTGATGGGCATCAGGTCCTTCCAGATCAGATGCACCTTCACATCCGGTAGCGACGCCAGAACGTCGTACGGGCCGGTAAGGTCGAGTTGCTGCACCTGTGGAAACAACAGAAAACCGATCTGCAAGGTCATGGTGTATTTCTCCTGAAGTGGGTGGACGCCTTTACTGTAGGGGTCTAGGATTTGGCGTATCCGCCAATAACCCCACGAATTACGCCAACATGTTGAAAACCGTTCACGTGCTCGCCTTCGCCAATGTGCAAGTGCTTGATGTCACCGGGCCGTTGCAGGTGTTTGCGTCCGCCAATGACATCGCCCGCCAGCAAGGCTCGCCGCCCCCTTATGCGCCGTCGGTGATCACTGGCGGCGGCGGGGCGGTGATGTCGTCGGCAGGCCTGGCGTTGCTGGCCGAGCCTTTGCCCGAGCAGGGCAGCGACACCTTGATCATCGCCGGCGGCTGGGGCGTCTATGCGGCGGCACAAGACCCTTCACTGGTCAGTTGGGTGCGCGAACACGCGGCAAAGTGCCGGCGAGTGGCATCGGTGTGCACCGGGGCGTTTTTGCTGGCGGCCACCGGCTGGCTCGATGGCCGGCGGGTGGTCACCCACTGGACCCGTTGCGAACAGTTGGCGCAACAACACCCACGCCTGCAGGTCGAGCCCAATCCGATCTTTATCAATGACGGCCCGGTCTGGACCTCGGCCGGCGTCACCGCCGGTATCGACCTGGCGTTGGCGATGGTCGAAGCCGACCTTGGCCGGACCATGGCCCTGGACGTCGCCCGACAATTGGTGGTGTTCCTCAAGCGCCCTGGCGGCCAGTCGCAATTCAGCGTGACCTTGTCTTTGCAGAAAGAAGGTAACCGCTTCGACGAACTTCATGCCTGGATCAGCGAAAACCTCAGCAAGGACCTGGGCATTCCAACCCTGGCCAACCAGGCCGGCATGAGCGAACGCAGCTTCGTGCGCCACTACCGCGCCGACACCGGCCAAACCCCGGCCCGGGCCATCGAACAGATCCGCGTCGAAACCGCACGACGCCTGCTCAGCGATACCGGCGTGCCCATCAAGCGGGTAGCCGTGCAATGCGGATTCGGCAGCGAAGAAACCCTGCGCCGCAGTTTTCTGCGGGCCATCGGGGTGACTCCGCAGGCTTATCGCGAGCGGTTTTCGGTCAGTGCCGCAGCAGATCCAATAATGCCTTGAGTGTCAGCTTGATCACTCATTCGTTTCCGCCATCTGGTTGAAATACTTGGTCCGATCCGGTGTAAACGTCACGACCATTTTCGTGCGTGAACAGGTCAGCACGCGCTCTTCGCCCAGATCCACATCCAGATCTTCCCCGCGCAAGCCCTGCCATTGGGCGAGGTATTTGAGGGAGCCGTATTTCTCCAGCTTCTTCAGGCTGCGATTGACGCCACCTTTCCAGCCCAGCACCGGCAATTCGCCGGCACGGCATTGATGGGCGAGGTCGGGGAAGCGGGCAGCGCGCTGGCGGCCGACTTCCCAGCATTTGATCAGGCCCTTGTCGTGGGCGTCCCACAGTTCGTTGCGGTTCAGGCCGGTTCGAAGGGGGAGGTCGATGCTGCGGTGGATGCGTTGGGACATTCTTTTTCCTTGAATTCGGGTTTTGTTGGACAGCTCCGCTGTGCCCGTTGATTGGGGATGTTAGGTGGGGTTGTAGCGCCTGGCAAAAAGGTATTTCCGGGTGTTTTGTTTAAAAAATGTCGGACGCCGGCCTACACAAAACCGTTGCCGGACGTCAGATCTGTAGGAGCCAGGCTTGCCGGCGAAAGCAATTTCAAGGACGCCTTTGCCGGCAGCCTGGCGCCTACCGGTAATATTCAAGGCTGCCAAAAACCCTTCTCGCCGCTTAGCTTGCGATCCAGAAAACATGCCGCGCTGATCAACGCCAGGTGCGTCAGCGCCTGTGGCGTGTTGCCCATGTGCCGTGCCCGGCTGTCGAATTCTTCGGCGTACAGCCCCAGCGGGTTGGCGTAGCGCAATAGTTGCTCGAACTCCAGATGGGCCTTTTCCACCTGGCCAGCGCGGGCCAGGCATTCGACGTACCAGAATGAGCAGGCGGCGAATGCGCCTTCGGTGCCGGTCAGGCCGTCGATGTGTTTGTCGTCATTGTGGTAGCGGTAGACCATGCCGTCGCGCACCAGGTTTTTCTCGATGGCCTCAAGGGTCGCGAGCCAGCGCGGGTCCTTGGCGCTGACGAAACGCACCAGCGGCATCAGCAGCATCGCACCGTCGAGACCGGTGCCGCCGATGTGCTGCACGAAGTGCCCGCGTTCGTCGTTCCAGAAGTTTTGCCAGATGTCTGTGTAGATATCCTGGCGTGTCTGGTCCCAGCGGGCGAACGGCGCGGGCAACGAGCGTTTCGAGGCGAGACGGATCGCCCGGTCCAGGGCGACCCAGCACATCAGTCGCGAATGTAGGAAGTGGTGCTGTTCGCCGCGCATTTCCCAGATGCCGACGTCCTCCTGCTGCCAGGTTTCGCACACCTGATCGACGACTTCCACGGTGTGCTTCCAGCCTTCGTGGGAAATGGCTTCGCCGTATTTGTTGACCAGGTACACCGCGTCCAGCAGTTCGCCGAAGATATCCAGCTGGACCTGCGCATACGCCAGGTTGCCGATGCGCACGGGAGTGGCGCCGCCGTGGCCGGACAGGTGCGAGAGTTCGATTTCCGGCAGTTCCTGTCGGCCGTCGATGCCATACAGGATATTGAGTTTCATCGGTTTGCCGCGACAGTCGCTGACCCGCCCGCGCAACCAGCGCATATAGGCGTTGGCCTCTTCGGTGAAGCCCAGGCGCATGAAGGCATAGACGGTGAAGGATGCGTCGCGGATCCAGGTGTAGCGGTAATCCCAGTTGCGTACTCCGCCGAGGGTTTCTGGCAGGCCAAAGGTCGCCGCGGCGAGGATCGCGCCGTGTTTGCGCGAGGTCAAAAGCTTCATCGCCAGGGCCGAGCGGTTGACCATTTCCCGCCAGCGGCCGCGGTAGTTGGAGAGGCCGATCCAGTCGCGCCAGAACTTCAGCGTGCGTTCCAGGCATAGCGTTGTCGCCCCTTCCTTGAAGCGCGGATCGTCAACGGCACCCAGCAGGAACTCCGCGGTCTGGTCCTGCTTGAGGGTGAAATCGGCGACGGCTGCCTGCCCGTCAATGCGCAATGGCTGATCCGCCGCCAGGCGCAGGGACGGCTGGTCGGCGGCTTCGAAGATCACGTCCTGTTGATCCAGGCGGGCGAGGGTGTGGGCTCGCGCGTAGTCGTGGCGCACGGCGCAGTGCAGGTGAAACGTCCCTTGGCCGCTGACCACCCGGACCCGACGCATCAGCAGGGGCAGGTTGTCTTCGGTGTCGCCGATGGGCAACAGGTCGGTGATTTCCACCACGGCTTGATCACTGAGCCAGCGGGTTTGCAGCACGTTGGTGTCGGGCAGGTAGATTTGCTCGCGGCGGGCATCCGGCAAGTCCGGGGACAGCTGGAAAATACCGGCCTCGGGCGTGTCCAGCAGCGAACAGAAAATAGACGGGCTGTCGAATTCCGGCCAGCAGAAAAAATCCACGCTGCCCTTGTCATTGACCAGCGCGGCGCTGCGCATGTCGCCGATGATGCCGTGGGCGTCGATGGGGCTTTGGCGTTCGGGGTGATGGTCGGGCATTGGCGCGGGGCTCCGGGTTACATCGAGGACCTTAATAGCTGACTGGTTTGAGCGGTGGAGAGTTCATTAGTCTGGAGCACTGAGGGGGCTTCACATTTACCCAACAATTTGCAGTCCCTTATCGAGGCCGGACCCTATGGCCAATCCCTATCGCGAACTGTTCAAAGCCCCAGGCAGCAGGGTTTTCGTGCTGGCCGGGGCGGTGGCGGCGACTTTTGCCTTGGCCACGGCATTCTGTGTGCTGCAGGTGTCGCGGCTGTGGATCGGTTTGGCTGGCGCCGGGTCTTGCCGATGTCGGCGCTGATCGGAGGCGGCGCATTGTTGGGGGGGACTGGCGATTGCGGCGGGGGTTTCGTCCGCGGTTCAGCAGTGCAATGCTATAGCAATACCTGTAGGAGCGAGCATGCTCGCGATGAACGTCAACGATAACGCGGGGCATCAGACAGCCCGTGTCGCCCATGCGTCCATCGCGAACATGCTCGCTCCTACAGGGGGGGCATCCGACTAATTCCCCGGGGCGCTCGTCCGTTCTCTTAGCAGACAACTTTCGAGGAAAGCCCGGTGACCCCGCTGACATTGCTGTGCCTGCCCTATTCGGGCGCGAGCGCCATGGTCTATAGCCGCTGGCGGCGCAAGCTGCCGGAGTGGATCAAGCTGCAACCGGTGGAGCTGCCGGGGCGGGGGGCGCGCTTCGGTGAGCCCTTACACACCGACATGCGCCGTCTGGCGCTGCAATTGGCGCAGGAACATAAAGACACGCTCAGGGCGCCGTATGCCTTGTTCGGCCATAGCCTGGGCGCGTTGCTTGCGTGTGAAATGGCCCATGCATTTCGCTCGCTCGGCTGCCCTGAACCGGTGGCGCTGTTTGCCTCGGGCACGGCTGCGCCGACCCTGCGCGCCGATTACGACCGTGGCTTCGCCGAGCCCAAGACCGATGCCGAATTGATCGAGCAACTGCGCAGCCTCAACGGCACCCGCGAAGAAGTGCTGGCCAACCAGGAGCTGATGAGCCTGACGCTGCCGATCCTGCGTGCCGACTTCCAATTGTGCGGGCGCTTCGAGCCGCTGCAACGGCCGTTGCTCAACTGCCCGGTGCACGTACTCGGTGGTAGGGCCGACCGCGCCACCAGCGAGCAGTTGCTCGGCTGGCGCAAGGAAACCCTCGGCAGCTTTTCCGTGGACATGCTGGCGGGTGGGCATTTCTTTATCCATGAGCATGAAGCCAAGGTGCTCAAGGTGATCAAGGATCAGCTCGAGGTTCATCATCGGCGGCGTGCCATGGTCGCCGTGGGCTAACCCATCTCAAACTTCGCCCTATTCCCTGTGGGAGCGAGCCTGCTCGCGAAAACGATGGGTCAGCCAACATCAACGTTGAATGATCGAACGCATTCGCGAGCAGGCTCGCTCCCACAATGGTTTTCCTTCCTGATCGTTGTTCTCATTCGCTAATTTTTCCGGTTTGCATTCGTTTCATAGGGACGACGTGCCTTTGTGCTTCCTGCCTACTGATCCGGATGCTGAGAAATGAATGCTGAAGACTCCTTGAAACTTGCTCGCCGGTTTATCGGGTTGCCCCTGGAAAAGCGCCAGATGTTCCTTGCGGCCTTGCACAAGGAGGGCGTGGATTTCACCCGGTTTCCGATTCCTGCGGGCGTTGCGGCCGAGGATCGCCAGGCGCTGTCGTACGCCCAGCAACGCATGTGGTTTCTCTGGCAGCTGGACCCGCAAAGCGGCGCCTACAACTTGCCAGGTGCGGTACGCCTGACTGGCCGTCTGAACCCGCTGGCGCTGCAACAGGCATTCGCCAACCTGGTGGCGCGCCACGAAACCTTGCGCATGGTGTTCGCCGTGCAGGCCGACGACAGCCTGCTGCAAGTGCCGGCCGCGGCGCCGCTGCTGATCGAAGAGGTGGATTTCAGTGCCTTGCCGGCCGCCGAGCGCGAGCAGGCCGTGGCCGAAACCGCCGAGCGCCAATCGGTGCTGCCGTTCGACCTGGGCAGTGGCCCGTTGCTGCGCGTCACCTTGCTCAAGCTCGCCGAACAGGAACACGTCCTGCTGCTGACCTTGCACCACATCGTGTCCGACGGTTGGTCGATGAACGTGCTGATCGACGAATTCATCCGCTGCTACGACGCTTTCGATGCAGGGACGCCACCGCAACTGCCGCCGTTGCCCATCCAGTACAGCGACTACGCCCTGTGGCAGCGCCGCTGGCTGGAAGCGGGCGAACAGGCGCGTCAGCTCGACTACTGGCAGACGCAACTGGGCGACGAGCACCCGGTGCTGGAACTGCCCACCGATCACCCGCGTCCGGCGATGCCCAGTTATTGCGGCAGCCGTTATGAGTTCGCCGTCGACGGACAGCTGGCCGAGCAACTGCGGGCCACTGCGCAGAAACACAACATCACTCTGTTTATGCTGCTGCTCGGCGCCTTCAACGTGCTGCTGCACCGCTACACCGGACAGACCGACATCCGCGTCGGCGTACCGATCGCCAACCGCAACCGCGCCGAGATCGAAGGGCTGATCGGTTTCTTCGTCAACACCCAGGTACTGCGCACGCAGCTGGACGGCCAGACCCGGGTCGACGAACTGTTGCGCCGCATCAAGCAAACCGCACTCGGCGCCCAGGCCCACCAGGACCTGCCGTTCGAGCGCCTGGTCGAAGCGCTGAACCTGACCCGCAGCCTCAGCCACACACCACTGTTCCAGGTGATGTACAACCACCAGCCGCAGGTCGCGGACATTTCCACTGTGACCACGGCGTCCGGTCTGATGCTGGGAACGATCGAGAGGCAAGGGCGCACCACCCAGTTCGATCTCACGCTCGACACCTTTGAGAAGGGCGGCAAGCTGCACGCCGCGCTGACCTACGCCAACGACCTGTTCGACGCCGCGACCATCGCGCGCATGGCACAACATTGGACGCACCTGTTACAGGGCATGGTCAGCGATACACGGCAGCGCATCAGCGATCTGCCGCTGCTGGATCAAGCCGAATACCAACTCATCGTCCATGACTGGAACCGGGCCGACGGCAGTTTCGCCCAGGACCTTTGTATTCATGAGTTGATTGGACAGCAAGCGGCTACGTCCCCGGATGCGCTTGCCGTGACCTTCGCCACCCGCCAGCTGACTTATGGCGAACTCGACCAGCAAGCCAATCGCCTGGCACACAAGCTGATCGAGCTGGGCGTCGGCCCGGAAGTGCGGGTCGGCGTGGCCATGCAGCGTTCCGAGCAACTGCTGGTGGCCTTGCTGGCGGTGCTCAAGGCCGGTGGTGCCTACGTGCCGCTGGACCCGGATTACCCCGTCGAACGCGTCGCCTATATGCTTGAAGACAGCCGTGCTTTGGTGCTGCTGACCGAAGCGCAAGTGGCCAAAACCCTGAGCATGGCGAGCGATACCCAAGTACTGCTGATGGACAGCCTCTCGTTGGCGGCTTACCCCATCAGCGCCCCCGTCACCGGCGTCATGCCGGACAATCTGGCCTACGTGATCTACACCTCCGGTTCCACCGGCAAGCCCAAGGGCGTGGCGATTGCCCATCGCAACGTGTTGGCGCTGATCGACTGGTCGCAATCGGTGTACAGCCGCGACGACATTCAAGGCGTGCTGGCTTCGACCTCGGTGTGCTTCGACCTGTCGGTGTGGGAACTGTTCGTCACCCTGGCCAACGGCGGATCGCTGATCATTGCCCGCAACGCCCTGGAGTTGCCGCAGCTGCCGGCCCGGGATCAGGTGCGCTTGATCAACACTGTGCCGTCGGCGATCAATGCGTTGCAGCGCGACGGGCAGATCCCGCCGAGCGTGCGCATCATCAACCTCGCCGGTGAACCGTTGAAACAAAGCCTGGTGGACGCGCTGTACCGGCAGCCGAGCGTCGAGCACGTCTTTGACCTGTACGGTCCGTCGGAAGACACCACCTATTCCACCTGGACCCGCCGCGAGGCCGCTGGCCAGGCCAACATCGGCCGCCCGCTCAAACACACCGCCAGCTATCTGCTGGATGCGGATCTGCAACCGGTGCCGCAAGGCGTATCCGCCGAGCTGTACCTCAGTGGTGCGGGCATCACCCGTGGGTACCTGGCACGGCCAGGCCTGACCGCTGAAAAGTACGTGCCCAATCCGTTTTCCAGCAGCGGCGAACGCCTGTACCGCAGCGGTGACCTGACCCGTTATCAGGCCGACGGCACCCTGCAGTACGTTGGCCGGATCGACCATCAGGTCAAGGTCCGAGGCTTTCGGATCGAGCTGGGTGAAATCGAAGCGCGACTGTTGCAACAGGACGCGGTGCGCGAACTGGCGGTGTTGGCCCAGGACAGTATCAACGGACAGCAGATGGTGGCCTATATCGTGCCCAGCGACTCGGCGTTGCTGGACGACCTCGACGCGCAAGGGCTACTGCGCGAATCCCTGAAAGCGGCATTGCGTCAGCACCTGCCGGACTACATGGTCCCGGCGTTCCTGCTGTTCCTCAAGCAACTGCCGCTGACCCCCAACGGCAAGCTCGACCGCAAGGCGCTGCCGGCGGTGGACGGCAGCCAGCAACAACGCGAACACGTCGCGCCACGCAGTGCCCTGGAAATATCGCTCGCGGCGATCTGGCAGGACGTGCTGGCCATCGACAACGTCGGCCTGGAAGACAACTTCTTCGAACTGGGCGGCGACTCCATCGTCTCGATGCAGGTGGTCAGTCGTGCACGCCAGGCCGGGATCGTGCTCAGCCCCAAGGACCTGTTCCAGCACCAGACCATCCGCTGCCTGGCCCAGGCAGCGCGTAGTGGCGAGCAACAACTGTTCGACCAGGGCCCGGCCAGCGGTGCGGTGGCATTGGCGCCGGTGCAACACTGGTTCTTTGAGCAGGCTATCGCTGTGCGTCAGCACTGGAACCAGTCGCTGTTGCTGGTACCGCGCGAGGCGTTGAACGTCGAAGCGCTGGATCGTGCCCTGGAACATTTGCTGACCCATCACGACAGCCTGCGCCTGCGTTATCAGCAGACTGACAGCGGTTGGCAGCAGGCCTATGCCGCGCCGACCACCGACTCGGTGCTGTGGCAACGCCAGGCACAATCGGTCGAGCAGCTCAGCACCTTGTGCGACGAAGCCCAGCGCAGTCTCGATTTGCACAACGGACCGTTGCTGCGTGCACTGCTGGTTTCAATGGCTGACGGCAACCAGCGTTTGCTGCTGGTAATTCACCATCTGGCGGTGGACGGTGTGTCCTGGCGTGTGCTGCTGGAGGACCTTCAGCACTTCTATAACGGCGGCGCCGCATTGGCAAAAACCAGCTCGTATCAGCGCTGGGGCACGCGCTTGCAGTCGCATCTGCCAGTTTTTGAACGCAGCCTCGGCCACTGGCAGAACCAACTGCAAGACGCGCCAGATGACCTGCCATGCGAACGCCCGAACGGCGCGCTGGAAAACCGCTTCGAACATAAACTCGAACTCAAGCTCGATAGCGAGCAAACCCGCAAGCTGCTGCAACAGGCCCCGGCGGCTTACCGCACCCAGGTCAACGATCTGTTGCTGACCGCACTGGCCCGCGCCGTTTGCCTTTGGAGCGGGCAAGGCAGCGCGCTGATCCAGCTTGAAGGTCATGGCCGCGAAGACCTGTTCGATGACATCGACCTGACGCGTACCGTGGGTTGGTTCACCAGCCTGTTCCCGGTCAATCTCAAACCTGCTGCCGATCTCGGCGCCTCGATCAAATCCATCAAGGAACAACTGCGCAGGATCCCGGACAAGGGGCTGGGCTACGGCGCGCTGCGCTACCTCGGCAGCCCACAGGCACGCGCCGAACTGGCGGCGTTGCCGCAACCGCGCATCACCTTCAACTATCTTGGGCAGTTCGACCGTCAGTTCGAAGCAGGGGCGTTGTTCACCCCGTCTACCGAAGGCAACGGCATCGCGCAGGACCCGTCGGCCCCACTGGGCAACTGGCTGGTGGTTGAAGGCCAGGTCTACGGCGGCGAGTTGTCCCTGAGCTGGGGCTTCAGCCGTGAGATGTTCGACACTGCGACCGTCCAGCGACTGGCCGATGTTTACGCGCAGGAACTGATCGCGCTGATCGAACATTGCTGCACCCTTGAAGCCGCGCAAGCCACGCCATCGGACTTCCCGCTGGCGCGCATCGATCAGGCGCAACTGGACGGGCTGCCGCTCGCCATTGCCAATCTTGAAGACCTGTATCCGCTGTCGCCGATGCAACAGGGCATGCTGTTCCACACCCTGTACGAGCCGCAGGTCGGCGCCTACATCAGTCAGTTGCGCCTGGACATCGGCGGGTTGGACACCGAGCGATTTACCCGCGCCTGGCAAGCCGCGGTTGAGCGTCATGACAGCCTGCGCAGCAGCTACCACTGGCAAGGCCTGGATACCGCACATCAGGCGATTGCCCGACAGGTCGCGTTGCCGCTCCAAGTGCTTGAAGCCACTGACACCGACGCACTGGCCGACGCCGAGCGCGCGCAAGGATTCGAGCTGGGCATGGCGCCGCTGTTTCGCCTGAAACTGGTACGTACCGGCGCTGATGCCTGGCACCTGATCCACACCAGTCACCACATTCTGATGGACGGCTGGAGCAACGCACAGTTGTTGGCCGAAGTGATCCAGCACTACGCCGCCGGCCAGCCGCTGCCAGTGCCAGCCGGTCAATACCGCGACTACCTGGGCTGGTTGCAACAGCAATCGGCAACTGCCGGCGAGCAGTTCTGGAAAGCCGCATTGGCACCGCTGCAAGCGCCGACCTTGCTGGCTGAAGCCTTGCGTCCACCGGTAGACGCGACGGGCAGCGAAGAGCATCGCCTCACACTCGACTGCCGCGCCACCCAGCATCTGGCCGACTTCGCCCGCCAGCACAAAGTCACCCTCAACACCCTGCTGCAAGCGGCCTGGAGCCTGTTGCTGCAACGCTACACCGGCCAGGATTGCGTGGTGTTCGGCGCCACGGTGGCCGGACGTTCGGCGCCGTTGCCGGGGATCGAACAACAGCTGGGCTTGTTCATCAACACCTTGCCGCTGGTGTGCGCGATGAAACCGGACCAGACCGTCAGCCAATGGCTGGGCGAACTGCAAGGCCTGAACCTGGCCATGCGCGAGTTCGAGCATGTGCCGCTGTACGACATTCAGGGCTGGGCGGGGCAGCAGGGGGCTGCGTTGTTCGACAGCCTGCTGGTGTTCGAAAACTTCCCGGTGGCCCAAGCGCTGAAACAGGGCGCGCCGGCCGGGTTGTCGTTCGCCAACCTGCACAACCACGAGCGCACCCACTATCCGTTGACCCTGGGCATCGAATTGGGCGAAGGCCTGGGGCTGGAGTTCAGTTATGACGCGGCGCGTTTCAGCGCGACGCAGATCGCCCAGTTGTCAGCCAATTTGCAGCACCTGCTGATGCAATTGGTGGCATCGCCGCAGGCGGCTTTGGGCTCGCTGGAACTGCTGGACGTCGATGGAAAGAACGCGACGCTCGCGATCAGCCAGCCACCTGCGGTCGAGTTATCCACAACGCTACTGGCCCACGAACAGATCGCCGCGCGAGCCGCTGCCACTCCCGATGCACTGGCATTGCAAGTGGACGGTCACACCCTTAGCTACGGCCAACTCGATGCACAAGCCAACCACCTGGCCCAGCGCCTGATCGACAACGGCGCCGGCCCCGGCAAGCGTGTCGGCCTGGCCGTGCGCCGTGGTCCGCAACTGATCGTCAGCCTGCTGGCGGTCCTGAAAAGCGGCGCGGCCTACGTCCCCCTCGACCCGAAATACCCAACTGAACGCCTGGCCTACATGATCAACGACAGCCGCCTCGACGTGCTGCTCCACGAATCCGGCCTGCTCGAAGATGTGCCAAACGTACAACGCCTAACCCTCGAAGACACCACAACCCCTGTAGGCGCGAAGCTTGTTCGCGAAGAGGCCCGACCAGCCGCCGAAGATCTCGCCTACATCATCTACACCTCCGGCTCCACCGGCCAACCCAAAGGCGTCGCCATCACCCACGCCGCCCTGCGCGAGTTCTGCCAGACCGCCGCCGACTACTCAAGACTGTCACCCACCGATCGCGTCTTGCAATTTGCCACTTTCAGCTTCGACGGCTTCGTCGAGCAGTGCTTCCCGGCGTTGTGCGTCGGCGCAACCTTGATCATGCGCGGCGATGACCTGTGGGACGCTGGCCGACTGGCCTCGGAAATCGTCGAGCAAGGCGTAACCGTGGCGGATTTGCCGGCCGCTTATTGGTTCTTGCTGGCCCGCGAATGCGCCAGCGGTGTCGTGCCAAGCCTCGGCGATTTGCGCCAGGTACACGTCGGTGGCGAAGCCATGTCGGTGGAAGGCCTGCGCCTGTGGCATCAAGCGGGTTTGAGCCACGTGCGCCTGCTCAACACCTACGGGCCGACCGAGGCGACTGTGGTGTCGAGCGTGCATGAATGCCGATTGGCCGATGCCAGCGATGCCTTTGGCATTCCAATCGGTCGCGGCATCCCTGGCCGTGCGCTGTACTTACTGGACGCTGCCGGCCAGCTACTGCCGGCCGACGGCGTTGGCGAGTTGTGCATCGGCGCACCGGCCTGCCTGGCGCAAAGTTATTTCGACCGTCCGGCGCTGACCGCCGAACGTTTCCTGCCGGATCCCTTCGCCCGCGAACCGGGCGCACGGCTGTATCGCAGCGGCGACCTGGCGCGCTACAACGGCAATGGCGACCTGGAATACGTCGGGCGTATCGACCACCAAGTGAAGATTCGCGGTTTTCGCATCGAAATGGGCGAGATCGAAGCCTGTCTGCAAGCCCGGGACGAGGTGCGCGAGGCCGCCGTCATCGCCCAGGACGGCACCCAACTGGTGGCCTACATCGTCGCCAGCAGCACGGTGGTTGCGCAGGCTGAATACCTGGAAGGGCTCAAAGCCGCCCTGCAGCGATCGTTGCCGGAGTACATGGTACCCAACCACATGGTCCTGCTCGACAGGTTGCCGCTCAACAACAACGGCAAGCTCGACCGCAAGGCCTTGCCACGGGTTAAAGCGGGCGATGTGCAACGCGACTTTGTTGCCCCGATGCAAGGGTTGGAAACGCAACTCGCGCAGATCTGGCAAACAGTGCTGCAGGTCGAGAAAGTCGGTCGCGACGACAACTTTTTCGAGCTCGGTGGCCACTCATTGCTAGTGCTGCAAGTGATCTCCCGCGTGCGCCAGCAACTGCAACTCGAGCTGTCGGTGAGCAGCCTGTTCTCGGCGGCGAATCTGGCGCAGTTCGCCGAGCGCGTTGCGCAAGCGAACCTCAGCGGACAACCGCCGCTGCAACGCGCATCGGACGATCAGCCGCGCCTGCTGTCCTACGCCCAGCAACGCCAGTGGATTCTCTGGCAACTGGACCCGCACAGCGCGGCCTACAACATTCCGGCGGCGCTGCGCCTCAAAGGCCCGCTGAACCGCCAGGCCCTGCGCAACACCTTCGCCCGGTTGCAGGTTCGCCACGAAACCCTGCGCACCACCTTCGAACAGGATGGTCAGCGGGCCCGTCCAGTCGTGCATGTCGAGCTGCCGTTGCAGTTCAGCGAACAGCTAATCAATGAGTCGGCAATCAACACTGCGGTGGCCGCAGAAATCGCCCGGCCGTTCGATCTGCGCAACGGCCCGCTGTGGCGCTGTATGCTGCTGCACGTCAGCGCCGAAGACCATGTGCTGGTGCTTACCGTGCATCACATCGCCGCCGATGGCTGGTCGATGCAGGTGATGGTCGATGAATTCAGCGAGCTATACCAAGCTGCCGTTGAAGGGCGTGCGGCCAACCTGTCGGCACTGCCGGTGGCTTACAGCGACTACGCCCGTTGGCAACGCGACTGGCTGGAGGCCGGCGAGGGCGCGCGGCAACTGGCGTGGTGGCGCGAGCAACTGGCGGGTAGCCAGGCGCCGCTGGAGTTGCCGAGTGAACTGACCCGTCCGGCACGGCGTAGCGAGCGCGGTGCCAGCCTGATGTTGAACATCGATCGCCAGTTGCTGGCCGGTTTGCGCGAGCGTGCGCATGAACAACAAGTGACGCTGTTCATGCTGTTGCTGGCGAGTTTCCAAGCCGTACTGCACCGCCAGAGCGGTCAGTCGAGCATCAGTGTCGGGGTGCCAAGTGCAGGGCGTTCGCGCCTGGAAACCGAAGGCCTGATCGGCTTCTTCATCAATACCCAGGTGCTGCGCGCCGAGATCGACGGGCAGCAACCGTTCAGCAAGTTGCTGCAACAGGTCAAGCAAACGGCATTGGACGCCCAGGCTCATCAGGACTTGCCGTTCGAGCAACTGGTCGATGCCCTGCAACCGGACCGCAGCCTCAATCACAGTCCGTTGTTCCAGGTGCTCTACAACCATCAGCAAAAACTGGGTGCCAGTGTCGAGCGCGCGGTGGCCGATTTGCAGGTCGAGCGTCTGCACTGGCAGCAGCACACCGCGCAATTTGATCTGGTGCTCGATACCCAGGAGCAGGGCGATGAACTGGACGCCAGCCTGAGCTACGCCACCGACCTGTACGACGAGGCCTCGATGCAGCGCTTCGCCGAACAGTGGTTGAACCTGTTGCGCGCAGTGGTCGAAAACCCACAGCAGCGCGTCGCCGAACTGCCGCTGCTGCAAGCACCGCAATACGGCGAATTGATCCAGCACTGGAACCCGACCTTCGAGGCACAAGCGCAATCGCCCACCTTGCATCAGCTGTTCGAAGCCCAGGCCGCGCAACGCCCGGACGCCATCGCACTGACCAGCGAAGGCGAGCAGCTGAGCTACGCCGCGCTCAACGCCGAGGCCAATCGCCTGGCTCGCAAACTGCGCGAGCAGGGTGTCGGCCCCGAAGTGCGGGTCGGTATTGCCACCGAGCGGGCAATGCCGCTGGTGGTCGGCTTGCTGGCGATTCTCAAGGCCGGTGGCGCCTACGTGCCGCTGGACCCGCAATACCCGGCCGAGCGCCTGAGCTACATGATCGATGACAGCGGCATTGGGTTGCTGTTGACCCAATCTCACCTGATCGACGGCTTGCCGGCCCGCGAAGGCGTGCAGGTTCTTGATCTGACGGCGTTGCAGTTGGCCCCCTACAGCGCCGACGACCTGGCGCTGTTGGCGACCCCGGACAACCTCGCCTACATGATCTACACCTCCGGCTCAACCGGCCGACCCAAGGGCGCCTTGCTCAGCCATGGCAACGTCGGGCGCCTGCTCACGGCCACCGCTGGCGAATTCAATTTTGGCGTGGACGATGTCTGGACCCTGTTCCATTCCTGCGCCTTCGATTTCTCGGTGTGGGAGTTGTTCGGCTCGTTGTGCACCGGTGGGCGCCTGGTGATCGTGCCGTACTACATCAGTCGCGAACCGCAGGCGTTTCACCGCTTGCTCTGCGATGAAGGGGTGACTGTGCTGAACCAGACCCCGACGGCCTTCCGCCAGTTGCTGCCGATCGCCTGCGCCAGCCCGCGCCAACTGGCATTGCGCCAGGTGATCTTCGGTGGCGAAGCGCTGGAAGTGGCCAGCCTGCGTCCCTGGTTCGAGCGCTTCGGCGACCGGCATCCAACCCTGGTCAACATGTATGGCATCACCGAAACCACGGTGCACGTGACCTACCGCGCGATCCGCGTGGCCGACCTCGACGGCAAGGCCCAGAGCCCAATCGGCCTGCCGATTCGCGACTTGCGCTGGTACTTGCTCGACAGCCAGTTGCAACCGGTACCGGTGGGGGTGGCGGGCGAGTTGCACATCGCCGGCGCCGGCCTGGCGCGCGGTTATCACGGGCGTAGCGGCCTGACCGCCGAGCGTTTCGTGCCAAGCCCCTTCGATGCGGCGCAACGCCTGTATCGCAGTGGCGACCTGGCGCGCCAACGTGTCGACGGCAGCATCGACTACCTGGGGCGGATCGACCAGCAAGTGAAGATCCGCGGGTTCCGTATCGAACTGGGCGAGATCGAAGCGGCCGTGCTGGCGCAGCCGGGCGTGCGTCAGGCGGTGATCAGCGTGCATGTCGACGACGGCGGCCCGCAGCTGTGTGCCTACGTTGTCGCCGAACACACCCCGAACGATCCGATCGCCTGGCGCGACACCCTGCGCGCCGCACTCAGCGTCGATCTGCCGGATTACATGGTGCCAAGGCACTGGTCGTTGCTCGATGCCTTACCGCTGACCAGTAACGGCAAGCTCGACCGCAAGGCCTTGCCGGTGCCGGATGCCGAAACCTGGCAGCGTCCGTTCGCCCCCCCCGAAGGCGAGCTCGAACAGCAACTGGCGGCGATCTGGGCCGAGGTATTGGGCGTTGCCCGGATCGGCCGGCGCGACAACTTCTTCGAATTGGGCGGGCATTCGCTGCTCGCCGCCCAGGCCAGTGCCCGCGTGGAACTGGAACTGGGCATTGAGCTGCCGCTGCGCGTGCTGTTCGAAAGCAACGACCTTCAGGCTTATGCCGCCAACGCCTGGCAACAAGCCCCGACTGACAACGCTGCACGCCTGGATGCGCTTGAGTCGCTTCTGGACGAGATGGAGATCAACTGATGGAACACAGCACCGCCTCGCGTATCGCCTCTCGCTTCGCTGGCCTGCCGGCCGACAAGCGCCGTGAGTTTCTGGCAAAAATGCAGGAGCAGGGCGTGAGCTTCGGCCAGTTGCCGATCCCGCCCGCCACCACGCCGCAAGCGATTTTCGAATTGTCCTATGCGCAGCAGCGTCAATGGTTCCTCTGGCAGCTCGACCCGCAGAGCAGCGCCTACAACATTCCTGCGGCCCTGCGTCTGCAGGGGCCACTGAATCTTGGGGCGTTGCAACAGAGTTTCGACCTGCTGCTGGAGCGTCATCAGAGCCTGCGCAGCCGTTTTATCGAGGAAGACGGCCAGGTGATGCAAGCCCTGGCGAGCTTCAACACGCTGCCCATCGAACAGCACGATCTGCGCGCCGAGCCCGAGACGCTACGGCTTGAATCGGCGATGAAAAAAGTCGAGGCGGAGATTGCCCGGCCGTTCGACCTGCAACGCGGCCCGCTGTTGCTCGTCAGCCTGTTGCAGCTGGACCTTGATGACCATGTGCTGGTGCTGACCCTGCATCACATCGTCACTGATGGCTGGTCGATGGGCGTGCTGGTCGAAGAATTCTCAAGGCTCTACGCGGCCCATTGCCAAGGCCAGAGTGCTGGACTTGCAGCGTTGCCGATCCAGTATTCGGACTATGCGGCCTGGCAGCGGCGCTGGATGGAAGCCGGCGAGCTTGAACGTCAACTCGATTGGTGGCGTGAAAAGCTCGGCAGCGAACAGCCGTTGCTGGCGTTGCCCACCGATCGCCCGCGTCCGGCACAACCGAGCCAGCACGGCGCTCGTCTGGACTTCGCCCTGGATGCCACGCTCGCCACCGGCCTGATGTCCCTGGCCAGACAGCGCGGCGTCACGCCATTCATGCTGTTGCTGGCCAGTTTCCAGGCCTTGCTCTATCGCTACAGCGGCCAATCCGACCTGCGCATCGGTGTGCCGATCGGCAACCGCAATCGCACCGAGACCCGTGGTTTGATCGGCTTTTTCGTCAACACCCAGGTGATGCGCGCCGAACTCGATGGCCAGCTGCCGTTTAGTCAACTGCTCGACCAGACCCGCGCCTTTGCCCTGGATGCCCAGGATTACCAGGACCTGCCGTTCGAGCGCCTGGTGCAGGCGCTGCAAGGCGAACGCAGCCTGAGCCACAGCCCGTTGTTCCAGGTGATGTTCAACCACCAGCAGGCCAAACCCGCAGCGGTCAGCGGCTTACTGGCCGGCTTGCAGGTCGAGGCGCTGAACGCCACGGCGCACACCACCCAGTTCGACCTGCAACTGGACACCCAGGAAGAGGGCGACAAGCTGTTCGCCAGCCTGACCTACGCCACCGACCTGTTCGACGCCGAACGCATCGAGCACCTGGCCCGGCATTGGCGCAACCTGCTGGCCGGGGTGCTGGCGAACCCGCAAACCCCGCTGGCCGAATTGCCGTTGCTCGATGCCGACGAGCACCTGCGCATCCTCGACGACCTCAACGACACCGCTCAAGACTATCCGGGCGAAGTCTGCGTACAGCGGCATTTCGAAGCGCGGGTGGTGGAAAATCCCCAGGCGACGGCGCTGGTGTTCCAGGGCCAGTCCCTGAGCTACGCCGCGCTCAACCAGCGGGCGAACCGCCTGGCCCATCACTTGCGCGCCCAGGGTGTCGGCCCGGAAGTGATCGTCGGGATCGCCTGCGAGCGTTCGCTGGAAATGGTCGTCGGCCTGCTGGCGATCCTCAAGGCGGGCGGCGCCTACGTGCCGCTGGACCCGCAATACCCGCTCGATCGCCTGGATCACATGATCGAGGACAGCGGCATTGCCCTGCTGTTGACCCAGGAGCACCTGCTGGCGCAACTGCCGACGCCGGACAGCGTGCGCACCCTGTGCCTGCAAGCGCATTCCGAGTGGCTGAGCGAACTGCCGGGCGATGATCTGCCCAACCTCGCTGTCGGCGAAAACCTCGCCTACATGATCTACACCTCCGGTTCCACCGGAAAACCGAAAGGCGCGGGCAACCGTCATGTAGCCTTGCATAACCGCCTCGAGTGGATGCAGCAGGCCTACAACTTGCTGCCGAGCGACCGCGTGCTGCAAAAGACGCCCTTCAGTTTCGACGTGTCGGTCTGGGAGTTTTTCTGGCCACTGATGAAAGGTGCGACGCTGGTCATCGCCGCTCCAGGCGAGCATCGCGATCCGCAACGCCTCGCTGCACTGATCGTCGAGCAAGCCATCACCACGCTGCACTTCGTGCCGTCGATGCTCTCGGCCTTCATCGCTGCCGATGAGGCGCTGGCCTGCACCTCACTGACCCGCATCATCTGCAGCGGCGAAGCATTGCCGATGGAACTGCAACGCCAGACTCTGCGCGCTCTGCCGCAAGCCCGACTGTACAACCTGTATGGCCCGACCGAAGCGGCGATCGACGTGACCCACTGGACCTGTGTGGAGGAGAGCCGCGACAGCGTGCCGATCGGCCGGCCGATCGCCAACCTGCGCACCTTGATCCTCGACAGCGAACTGCAACCTTTGCCGCTGGGCGCGGTGGGCGAACTGTACCTGGGCGGTATCGGCCTGGCCCGGGGTTATCATCGCCGTGGCGCGTTGACCGCCGAGCGTTTCGTGGCCGACCCGTTTGGCAGCGGCGAACGTCTGTACCGCACCGGCGACCTGGCGCGCTACCGTGCCGATGGCGCCATTGAGTACGGCGGGCGGATCGACCATCAGGTGAAGATTCGCGGCCTGCGTATCGAACTGGGGGAAATCGAAGCGCGCCTGCAAGAACATGCCAGCGTGCAGGAAGCCGTGGTGCTGGCCCTCGATGGCCCGAGCGGTAAGCAGCTGGTGGCATACATCGTGCCGCAGGATCGTGCGTTACTCGGTGCCGATGCGGTGCGGCAAGGCAGCTGGCGCGAATCCCTGAAAAGCCATCTGCTCGGCAGCCTGCCGGACTACATGGTGCCGGCGCAGACCGTGCTGATCGAACACATGCCCCTGAGCCCCAACGGCAAACTCGAGCGCAAGCGCCTGCCGGCCCCCACCGCGCAGGTCAGCCAGCGCGGGTTCGAAGCCCCGCGCAGCGAACACGAGCGCGTGCTGGCGCAGATCTGGCAGGACGTGCTGGGCCTGGAGCAGGTCGGGCGCCAGGACAACTTCTTCGAACTGGGCGGTGACTCTATCATTTCGATCCAGGTGGTCAGCCGCGCACGGCGTGCCGGTCTCGGCTTGCAACCGCGCGACCTGTTCCAGCAGCAGACCTTGCAGGCCCTGGCCGCTGTCGTGAAAGAACAGGCGGCGCCCCTGGCGCATCAAGGGCCGGTGGACGGCGTGCAGATACTCACGCCGATCCAGCGCTGGTTCTTCGAGCAAGCTATCCCGCAGCGCGCCCACTGGAACCAGGCGGTGTTGCTGACGCCGCGCGAAACCCTCGAACTGCCACGCCTGCAAGGCGCCTTGCAACGGGTGCTCAAGCAACACGATGCCCTGCGCTTGCGTTTCAGCCAGGTCGACGGGCAATGGTCGGCGCGCTACGTCGGCGCTGACAGTGCCGATGTCATCGACATGCTCTGGACCGCTCGCGTTGCCAGCGATGCGTCGCTCGAATCGGTGTGCGACGAAGCCCAGCGCAGTCTCAGCCTGCAAGACGGGCCATTGCTGCGCGTGGCGCTGATCGCCCAGGCCGATGGAGCCCAGCGTTTGCTGTTGGTCATCCACCATCTGGCCGTGGACGGGGTTTCCTGGCGGGTGCTGCTGGAAGATTTGCAGGCCGCTTATCAAGGCCAGGCACTGCCCCCCAAAAGCAGTGCCTTCCAGGCCTGGGGCGAAAAGCTCGATGCTTATGCGAAGTCCGAAACGGCCATGAAGGAATTGAGCGGGTGGCAGAGCCATCTGCACGGTGCCAGTGACTCGTTGCCGTTGGCCAATGCACAAGCGAATCAGGCCGGGCATTTGCGCCAAGGCGTCAGCGTCGGTCTGGACCGCGAGCAGACCCGCCAACTGCTGCAACAGGCGCCGGCGACCTATCGCACTCAAGTCAATGACCTGCTGCTGACCGCATTGGCGCGTACCCTCAGCCGCTGGACCGGCAACGAGTCGGCGCTGATCCAGCTCGAAGGCCATGGCCGCGAAGCGCTGTTCGACGACATCGACCTGACCCGCACCGTCGGCTGGTTCTCCAGCCTGTTCCCGGTGCGCCTGACGCCGACCGCCGACCTCGGCGGCTCGATCAAGGCGATCAAACAACAACTGCGAGAAATCCCCGGCAAAGGCCTGGGTTACGGCCTGTTGCGCTACATGGGCGATGCAGCGGCGCAAGCGGCCCTGACGGCATTGCCACAGGCCCGGGTGACCTTCAATTACCTCGGCCAGTTCGACCAGAGCTTTGCCAAGGATGCCTTGTTCACGCCGGCTCGCGAATTCAGCGGCGCTGCGCAGTCGGCGCATGCGCCGTTGCCGAATTGGCTGTCGGTGGACGGCCAGGTCTATGGCGGTGAACTGAAACTCGACTGGACCTTCAGCCGCGAATGCTTCGAGCTGCGCGAAATCGAAGCCCTGGCGAACGATTTCTGCGCTGAACTGTTGGCGCTGATCGACCATTGCCTGAGTGACGGAGCGGGAGGCGTGACCCCGGCGGACTTCCCGCTGGCGCGCTTGAGCCAGGCACAACTCGACGCGCTGCCAGTGCCGCCCGGGCAGATCGAGGATGTGTACCCGCTGTCGCCCATGCAGGCGGGTCTGCTGTTCCACAGCCTGTATGAGTCCGAATCCGGCGCCTACGTGAACCAGCTCAGTGTCGAAGCCCGTGGCCTCGATGCCGATCGTTTGGGCCGTGCCTGGCAAGCCGTGCTCGACAGCCACGCGATCCTGCGCAGCAGCTTCCACTTCCCCGAAGGTTTCGAGGCGCCGGTGCAACTGGTGCATCGTCACCTGCGATTGCCGCTGACCTGCCTCGACTGGCGCAACCGCGTCGATCAGGCCGAGGCGCTGGTGCAACTGACCGACAGCGAACGCCTGCAACTCGATCCGACCCGCGCACCGCTGATGCGCCTGACCCTGGTGCGTCTGGACGACGAGCGCCAGCAACTGATCTACACCCACCATCACCTGCTACTCGATGGCTGGAGCCATTCGCTGCTGCTCAGTGAAGTCCTGCAGCGTTATGCCGGTCAGGACGTCGCGGCGCCAACCGGGCGTTTCGCCGACTACATTGGCTGGTTGCAACGTCAGGATGCCCAGGCCGACGAGCTGTTCTGGCGCGAGCAACTGGCGACACTCGACAACCCGACCCTGTTGGCTGAAAGCCTGACCCATAACAATCTGTCGGACAACGTATTTGCCGATCACCGCCAGACCTTCGACGTCGCCACCAGCAAGCGCTTCAGCGACTTTGCCCGTCAGCAGAAAGTGACGCTTAACACCTTGGTGCAAGGTGCCTGGGCACTGCTGCTGCAACGCTACAGCGGCCAACGCAGCGTGGCGTTCGGCGCCACGGTGGCGGGGCGTCCGGTGGATTTGCCGGGGGCGGAAAGCCAGCTCGGGCTGTTCATCAACACCCTGCCGGTGATCAGCAGTCCGGACGCCGTCGAAAGTGTCGAGCAATGGCTGACGCGTTTGCAGGCGCAGAACCTGGAACTGCGTGAACACGAATTCACCGCGCTGGGCGATATCCAGCGTTGGGCCGGACGGGCCGGCGAGCCACTGTTCGACAGCTTGCTGGTGTTCGAAAACTTCCCGGTGGCCGAGGCCTTGCAGCAGGGCGCACCGGCTGGCGTGAGTTTCTCGATTCCACAAAACCACGAGCGCACCAACTTCCCGCTGACCTTGGCGGCCACCGTGGAAAACCAACTCAGTATCAACTGGAGTTACCAGTGCAGCCACTTCGGCCACAAGGCGATTGTGCGCATGAGCGAGCACCTGGCCGCGTTGTTGACGGCGATGGTGGCTGCACCACAAGCGGCCTTGAGCGAGCTGGACCTGCTGACCGAGGTGGAGCGCACGCAGCAATTGCTGGAGTGGAACCCGCCGTTCACCGCAGAAAGAAATCCGCTGTGCGTGCATCAACTGATCGAGGCCCAGGCGATTATCCGACCTGACGCCACGGCGCTGATCTTCAATGACCTCGAGCTGAGCTTCGACCAACTCAATCGCCGTGCCAACCAGTTGGCCCATCGCCTGCGCGCCTTGGGTATCGGCCCGGAAGTGCGGGTCGGCCTGGCCATGCAGCGCTCGCCAGAGATGATCATCGGCCTGCTGGCGATCCTCAAGGCCGGAGGCGCCTACGTGCCGCTGGACCCGGCCTACCCGGCGCAGCGCCTGCGCTACCTGATGGACGACAGCGGTATTTGCCTGCTGGTCAGCCAATCCTGGCTGCGGGAAAAACTGCCACTGCCCGAAGGCTTGCCGGTGCTGGAAATCGACCGCGAAGCGCTGGCGGGCGTGCCTGAGAGCAACCCGGTCAACCTGACCTGTGGAGAAAACCTCGCCTACCTGATCTATACCTCCGGTTCCACCGGGCGGCCCAAAGGCGTCAGCGTGGCCCACGGCCCGTTGGCCATGCACTGCGTAAAGATCGGCGAGTTGTACGGCATGACCCCGGACGACCGCGAACTGCAATTTGCCTCGATCAGCTTCGACGGCGCCCACGAGCGCTGGCTGACGCCCCTGGTGTTCGGTTCGGCGGTGATGCCGCGCGACGACGAGTTGTGGAGCGTGGAGCGCACCTGCGCCGAGATCGAAAAGCACGGTATCACCATCGCCTGTTTCACCCCGACCTACCTGGGGCAGATCGCCGATTTCATGGGCGAAGCCGGGCGTGACCTGCCGATCCGCTCCTACACCCCGTGCGGTGAGGGCATGGCCAAGCATGCGTTCGACGAAGTGCAGCAAGTCCTGCAACCCAAGCGCTTGATCAACGGTTATGGCCCGACCGAAACGGTGATCACGCCGCTGATCTGGCTGGCCTATCCGGACACCGAATTCGACTCGGCGTTCATGCCGATTGGCCGGCCGGTGGGCAACCGCAGCGCCTACATCCTCGACAGCGGGTTGCAGCCGTTGCCGGTTGGCGTGGCGGGTGAGTTGTACCTGGGCGGCGAGGGCGTTGCCCGTGGTTATCACCAGCGTCCTGACCTGACTGCCGAACGCTTCGTGCCCGATCCGTTCGTGCCGGGGGCGCGTCTGTACCGCAGTGGCGACCTGGCGCGGTTCCGTGCCGATGGTGTCGTCGAATACCTGGGCCGTATCGACCAGCAAGTGAAGATTCGCGGCTTCCGTATCGAACTCGGCGAAATCGAAGCCTGCCTGCTCGAACATGAAGGCGTGCGTGAAGCCTTTGTGATTGATCGCGACGGTCCGGTGGGCCGGCAACTGGTGGGCTACGTGGTGCCGCGCGATCCACTGGCTGACGAGCAGGCGCTGCGTGACGCTTTGACGGCGCACCTGCGCAGCCGCTTGCCGGCGCACATGCTGCCGGCGCATCTGATGTGCCTGGCCGCGTTGCCGCTGACGCCGAATGGCAAGCTCGATCGCCAGGGTTTGCCAGCGCCTGAGGCGACTCGACACACTCAGGATCAAGTGGCCGCCGCGTCGCCTGCCGAAGCGCTGTTGGTGGACATCTGGCAGGACTTGCTCGGCCTGGACTCGGTGGGCGTCACCGAAAACTTCTTCGAACTGGGCGGTGATTCGATCATCTCGCTGCAAGCGGTGAGCCGGGCCGGGCAGCGCGGGCTGGTATTCAGTCCCAAGCAGTTGTTCGAGCAGCAGAGCATTCGTGCACTGGCCGCCGTGGCGAGCCGTCGTGAAGCCGTGTTGGTCGAAGTGCCTGCAGTCGAGGAATTTTCCTTGGTGCCGCACATCGATTCCACCGCCCGCGAAGGCTTACAAGACTTGTATCCGCTGTCGCCGATGCAGCAGGGCATGCTGTTTCATTGCCTCGAATCGCCGCAGCTCAACCCCTACGTCAACCAGTTGAGCGTGGCGGTGGGCGGCCTGCAGGTGCCGCGATTCCGCGCGGCGTGGCAAGCCTTGATCGAGCGTCATGAAGTGCTGCGCGCCGCGTTCCGTTGGCGCGATGGCCTGGCCGATCCGCTGCAAGCGGTGTTCGCCAGCGTCGAGTTGCCGATCGAGGAACTCGACTGGCGTGAGCACCGCGACACGGAAAAGGCGCTGGGCGAACTGGCCGCCGCCGAACAGGCCAAGGGTTTCGACCTGAGCTGCCCGCCGCTGATGCGCTTTATCCTGGTGCGCCTGGGTGAAGAACGGTACCAGATGATCTGGATCTACCATCACCTGCTGCTCGATGGCTGGAGTGCCTCGCGCCTGCTGGGCGAGATGCTGCGCCTGTACCACCACGACAGCCTGCCGGCGCTGACCGGGCGTTACGCCGACTACATCGCCTGGTTGCAGCGCCAGGACCAGGCGCAGTCAGAAACCTTCTGGCGTGAGCGCCTGGCGTCGCTCGAGGCACCGACCATCCTGGCCTCGGCTTCGGGTGCCGCAGGTTCCGGCCACGGCGTGATGTACAGCGACCTCGACGCCGAGGCTACGCGCAAGTTGCACCGTTTCGCCAAACGTCAGCGCGTCACCCTCAATACCTTGGTGCAAGGCGCCTGGCTGTTGCTGCTGCAACGGCACAGCGGCCAACGCAGCGTAGCGTTCGGGGCCACGGTGGCGGGGCGGCCGACGGGGCTGGCCGGTGCCGAGGACATGCTCGGCCTGTTCATCAACACCTTGCCGGTGATTCAGGTCCTCGACCCGCACCAGCCGCTGGGCGAGTGGCTGCGCGACTTGCAGGACTACAACCTGGCCGTGCGCGACTACGAACACACGCCATTGTCCGACGTCCAGCGCTGGGCGGGGCAGGGTGGCCAGGGTCTGTTCGACAGCATCATCGTGTTTGAAAACCATCCGGTGGACCGTGCCTTGAAAGGGGGCGAGGAAGGTGAGCTGCGCTTCGCCGAAGTCGGCAGCGGCGGCGTCACCAACTTCCCGATGGACTTGATGGTCAGCGCCAACGATCAGGGCCTGGAAGTCGAGTACCTGTACCTGCGAGATCGCTTCAGTGAACAGCAAGTGCAGCGCATTCGCGCACAGTTGGAAGGTTTGCTGCGTGCGTTGTCAGAGGATGCGGACTGTCTGCTCGGTAACATCGGCCTGCCCGAAGCGCGCGTGAGCCTGCCGCAAGGCTGCAGCGACAACCCTGATCTGCTGCACAGCTTCAATCAGCATGTGCGCAACCAACCGCAGAAAATCGCCTTGTTCTGTGAGGATCGTGAAGTCAGCTACGCCGATCTTGAACAGCAGGCCAATGCGCTGGCGCAGCTGTTGATCAGTCGAGGCATTGGCCCGGAAAGCCTGGTGGCGGTAGCCTTGCCCCGTTCGGAACGCACCCTCGTCGCGTTCCTTGCCGTGCTCAAGGCCGGCGCGGCCTATCTGCCGCTGGACCTGTCATACCCGGCCGAGCGCCTGGCCTACATGCTCGATGATTCGGCCGCCAGCCTGCTGCTGTGCGACAGCGACCTGGATGATCGCCTGGTACTGGCCGACAGCCCGCCACGCGTGTTGCTGGATCAGACGAGCCTGGTTGGCAACATCGAGTGCCCGGTTTCCCATCCACTGTCGGGACACCTGGCGTACCTGATCTACACCTCCGGCTCCACCGGCCAGCCCAAAGGCGTGGCGGTGGAACGTGGACCGATTGCCCGGCATTGTCGCGGCATCATCGACCTCTACGAACTGGCGCCGCGCAGCCGCGAACTGCACTTCATGTCGTTCGCCTTCGACGGTGCCCAGGAACGCTGGCTGAGCGTGCTGTTGGCCGGTGGCAGCCTGGTGATTCGTGAAGACAATCTGTGGACCCCGGAACAGACCCTGGAGGTGCTGCACCGCCACAATGTTACCGTCGCCTGCTTCCCGCCGGCGTACCTGCAACAGATGGCCGAAGTGGCCGAGCGTCTGGGCAATCCGCCGGCGGTCGAGGTGTATTGCTTTGGCGGTGATGCGGTGCCGGACGCCAGCTTCGAGCAGGTCAAGCGCGCCCTGCGCCCGCAGCGCCTGGTCAACGGCTACGGCCCGACCGAAACCGTGGTCACGCCGCTGCTGTGGCGTGCGCAAGCCAGCGAAACCTGCGAGGCGGCCTATGCGCCGATTGGCCGTGGTGTGGCGGGCCGTGGCCTGTACATCCTCGACGCCGACCTCAATCCGTTGCCGGTCGGTGTCAGCGGCGAACTGTACCTGGGCGGCGAATGCCTGGCACGGGGTTATCACCAGCGACCGGGCATGAGCGCCGAGCGTTTCATTGCCGATCCGTTCGCGGCCGGTGGTCGCATGTACCGCACCGGCGATCTGGTGCGCCAGCGCGAGTGTGGGTTGATCGACTACCTTGGCCGGCTCGACCAGCAAGTGAAGATCCGCGGCTTCCGCATCGAACTGGGCGAGATCGAAGCCCGTCTGCGTGATTGCGTTGCAGTGCAGGATGCCGCCGTGGTGGTGCACGACACGCCGACCGGCAAACAGTTGGTCGGGTATGTGGTGGCCGCCGCTGCTGCCGCTGCCGGACTGGATCGGCGATTGAAAGCCGATCTGCAAGCGCAACTGCCGGACTACATGGTGCCAGCGCGAATCCTGGTGCTGGCGCGCTTCCCGCTGTCGGCCAACGGCAAGCTTGATCGTCGTGCACTGCCGGTGCCGGAATGGACGCTTGGCGGTTACCGCGCGCCGCGTAACGCGCTGGAATGCGCGCTGGCGACGATCTGGCAAGAGGTATTGGGCGTGCCGCAAGTGGGCATCGACGACAATTTCTTCGAACTCGGCGGCGACTCATTGCAGGTGCTTAAAGTCATCTCGCGGGTGCGCAGCCAGCCGCAACTGGGCTTCGAACTGAAACTGCGCGACCTGATGCAGAAACCCTGCATCGCTGAACTCAGCGGCTACCAGGCTGCCGAGACTTCGAGTGCGCCGGACCCGTTGCTGGCCTTGAATGGTCGGGTGGCGAAGGTGCCGGCGCTGTTCTGCCTGCACGCCGGGTTCGGCACGGTGTTCGACTACGAGCCGCTGGCCCGTCGCCTGGAAGGCCGGCGCACGGTGTACGGCCTGCAATGCCGCATGCTGCTCGACCCGCAATGGCAGGATGTGTCGTTGCTGGCGATGGCGCAGGCCTATGTGCAGCGAATCCGTACACAACAACCTCAAGGCCCGTACTACCTGCTCGGCTGGTCGCTGGGTGGCGCGTTGACGCAACTGGTTGCCCATGAACTGGAGTCGCAAGGGCAGGCGGTCGCCTTTGCCGGGCTGGTCGACACCTATGTGGCGGGTACTGCGAAAGCGGGGGACTGGCGCGAAGATCTGGCGGACTTCCTGAAGTTTGTCCTCGGTCAACCGTCTGAACAAGCACAGGCATTGATTGCCTTGAAAGCCGCGGGCCTGAACGAGCGCGAAGGCGCCGCCGCGGTGATCGAAGCGGCGATGCATGGCTCTAATGACCACGCAGCGCTGGGCACCAGTGAACTGACGCAGATCTTCGCCACCGGCTCGTCGCTCAAACAACTCGCCCTGGCCCAGCGGCAATTGCCGAAGGTACAGGTCGGTACCCATCGATGGTGGATGGCCGGGCGCGACGACGAACGCCGGGTGTTCGAAGCCCAGGTGGGGCATCACGGAGTGGATCGTCTGTTGGCGGGTGGGCACTACGAGTTGCTGCGCGGTGAAGAGTTGCTCGACGAACTTGAACAGCTATTGGAGCACAGCCCGGCTATCGCGTAACCGCCAGTCATGCGCAAAACCCATGTGGGAGCGGGCTTGCTCGCGAATGCGGAGTGTCAGCGACATGAATGTTCACTGACACTCCGCATTCG
>NZ_JASCAE010000072.1:0-50018 GCF_029967975.1 Pseudomonas sp. V98_8 | reverse complement strand
CCCCCCCCCCCCCCCCCCCCCCCCCCCCCCCCCCCCCCCCCCCCCCCCCCCCCCCTCTATTTTCTGTTTCAGACGATCGCGATAAACTGATGGATGGCTTTGTTTCAAGCCTAAACAAAATATTTCTTGCGAATGCGGGCCTGTTCAGTTTTGAGTGCGTCTATTTCAGGTGTGCTGACTGACTCAAGTCTTTTTCTATAGCTGGCAACTAACTCTCTATCTTTCATTGGTCTTGCCGCGTATTCGAAAATATGGAGTATATCGTTTCTGAGAAAGGGGGCGTGTTGAAGAGATTGCCTGGCTGCATACATTGACTCGAATAGGGGGGTATATCGTGCCCGGTCAATTGCCATGGCACTTTCACTCGCGGAAAGCAGGGGGTTTCCCACTGCATACGCAAGGGTTCTGTCTCGCAAGAACGTTGATATCAGCGCAGCCTCCTGTAGTTTTTCGATTTGTTCTCCTATTGCGCCTATTCGTGAATAAGCATTTTCCGCTAGTCGGGTGGGAACTATTGCCTTGGGTCGATAGTGATCAGATAGATAAATGGGGTGCATTCCCAATTGTCGCTGCAACCACTTGACTGCGGAATGTCCCGTCGAGTCGATCAAGTTGATGGGGTCTCCCATGCAATATGTATAGGCATTCAACCCGCCTTTACTAAACGGACTCAAGCTGTCCGGACTGTCAAATCGCATCAGCGCAGGGTTGAACGCCCGATAGCCATTCCCCAGCAAATAACATCGCGTCACCGGATCCGGCCGTTCGCCGTTAAAACCGAGAAGGCTGACTAACCCGCTTTCAGCAGAGCAGTGACCATAGGGCGAATAAGCGATGGGCTGCGGTGGCTGATTGGCCTTGACCGTCTGCAGCACCGAACGCTGCTGATCGGTGGCCATCAGCGTGGTGTCAGGTGCATCAACCCCACTTTGTTGTTGCGCCAACAACTGGTCGCCCTGCTGCATGATCGAATAGCGCATCGCACCCTGTATCTCGGTGGTCAGCCTGCTTTTGCAGTAGAAGGTTTGGTGAGCGGGGGTATCTGCCAGTGCATGACTGATCAGTCGATCGAGGGGGTCATAGTGGTAATGGCGGAGCACGGTTTCGCGCGGTGCTGATGTCATGGGCGGTTATCCCGGGTCCGAAGTGCGGTGGGTTCAGTATTGGCGCCTCTGCAACAGTTGGGAACTAGCAGAACTGATAGGTGAGTTGGGCTTTCGCGTTCGATTGGCTGATCAGCATTGTGTTTTTCAAGAAAATCGTTGGCAGTGCCGGCCTCTTCGCGAGCAGGCGCGCTCCCACATTCTTGATCGGTGTCGTATTGCCAGGGCCGATCCCCTGTGGGAGCGAGCCTGCTCGCGAAGACGGTCGTCCATGCGACTTGAATCTTTCCGGCCAATCCCTCTGTTTCAACCCCTTAGACCAAAAAAGGAAGAAAAAAGAAAGAAAAAAGGGGACAGATTTATTTAAAGAAAAAAGGGGACAAATTTATTTAAAGGCAGCAAGGTGGTTGCAGAAGTGAGGGGCGCATTGAAAAGAGCGGATTCTGACTGCCTCGCTAATTCTTGTTGAAATTTTTTAAAGGAAAAAGGGGACGGATTTATTTAAGAGTATTGAAAGGAGCGGATTCTGACCTTCGCTAATCTTTGTTGATATTTTTCGTGGGCCTGCCTCGACCTCGATCTATTATTCGAAGTCCTGTGATTTGCTCTATTTCGTCCACAAAGCGCGATGCTCCTGTCAGTTGTCCTCGTTGCAGTGCACTTCTAATTAGGTCCAGTTCTCCACTCGGAGCAACCTGCGCTACAAATTCTTTATAACGATCTCGTCGAGCGACTTCTGTTGTGCCAAGTGCTTCAAAGCATGGATCAACGTCCAGCCAATTATTTTCTGCTGGCTCTACTACGCGAAGACGATAGCTCGACCACGGATAGTTTTCCGCTCTCGACACAATAAGAGCTCTCACGGGGTTTAACTCAATGTATCGGCTACACGCTAGAAGGTAAGTGTCCGATTGAACGACGCTGGACTTGTAACGACTCTCCCATAGAGTGCCTGAGCGTCCTTCCAGCTTATTTCGATAACGAGTCATGCGAGCGGCGAGGGCTTTCATCAGTTGCCCTAAGCTTGCGGGCGTGTCGCCAGGTGAGAGCAAAAGATGGACATGATTGGTCATCAAACAATAGGCATAAACCCTCAAACCGAGGGCCTCTTTTAGCTCGCGCAGGTCTGCGAGATAGTACTCAAAATCACGGGCGTCAGCGAATACGACTTGCCGATTGTGGCCCCGCTGTACGACATGGTGGGGGTGGTTGGGCAATACTACGCGTCCGACTCTCGGCATATGTCCTCCTACGTCCTTTCGATGACGTCGAAAGCCTAGTCGTAGCGGAAAAAATAATCCGTGTTTGTTGTAAGCAAATCTATCCTTCTTTGTTGTGTATGGCGCTTAAATAGATCCGTCCCCTTTTCTCTCCCTTTTCTCTCTTTCTTAAATAAATCCGTCCCCTTTTCTTTCTCTCCTTTTCTTTCTTTTCTTTGAGAATCATCTGGCCGGCCTCCCCACCTCACGGATCTAGCAGGAAGTCTTTGGCGGCCTGCACCTCGCCGTCACCTAGGTATTGGCCTACGTCTATCAAATTCGCCAATACCGCGCGGGCAAGGGCAAGCGCCCGGATCCGCTCAAGAATGATCTGCCGATCCCGCCGGATTTGCGGCGGGATTAGGGCTCCATGTTTTAATTAATAATCCTTGCGAATGATGTTTGCGTTAAATGCAAGGTTGCTGGTGCTTCGGGACGAACTTGCAACTGGTAAGGCAGTCAAGTGTCCCTCCATAATTGCTGTGGGTAAATAAATTGTTTCTGTACTTCTCCACCTAGGTGAACTTGCAATGTGCTCCCGTCGCATTGAAATGACCTTGTTAAGCTGCGCAAGCCTGTCATCTCTCTCGTTGAGGGCTCTTATTTTAGCAAAAGAATTTTTGTCAACGGGGTCCATGTAATGCCCAAATGGTGGTGGGTCCATAACCTCCGAATAGGTCGGTGGAGGGTTTCTTCTCAGCGGATCCCATCCCACCATTGTATCGGTTGATGAGAATGAAGCACTTGAGGAAGGGGAATATGGCGGAGGTGGGGTAGACGGGGTAGATGGTGTAGATGCGGTGCTCAATGCAGGCGACGCCGGGGTATTTATCAGGGAATTTCGTGGTGCTGTCACGGTGGCCGGATTGGCTCTGGCGCTTCTCGAAGTGTTATTAAGTAAGCTTCGAACCGCATTTCTGCCCCACTTGAAAATATTAAAGTGCCCAGTAGGGTCACTTCCAAGAATCGGCTCTCCCAAACAATATAGGTATGAGTTGGCTCCCCCCTTTCCAAACGGGCTCAGGCTGTCTGGACTATTAAACCTCATCAAAACCGGATTAAACGCCCTATACCCATTCCCCAGCAGATAACGCCCGGTCACTAAATCCGGCCGTTCGCCATTGAAACCGAGCAGGCTGAGTAATCCGCTTTCACCAGTGCGGTGGCCGTAGGGCGTATAGGCAATGGGCGGTGTTGGATGATTGACCTCGACCGTCTGCAGAACCGAACGCTGCTGATCGGTGGCCAGGAGTGTGGTGGCAGGTGCATCTCCCTCACTTCGCCGTTGCGCCAACAACTGATCGCCATGCTGGACGATCGAGTAGCGCATCGCACCCTGGATTTCGGTGGCCAGTCTGCTTTTGCAGTAAAAACGCTGGCGCTCGGGGATGTCTGGCAATGTGTGATTGATCAGGCGATCAAGGGGATCGTAGCGGTAGTGACAAAGAATGGTTTCGCCCGGCGATGTCATGGGTGGTTGCTCCGAAGGTCCGAAGAGCGGGAGCTCAGTATTGGTGGCTTTGCGAGAGTTGGGTACTAGCAGAACTGATAGGCCGCCGGTGTAGGGCGGTTCGATTGGGCAATTGACCGAGCGTAAACCATCCGATCTGTGGAGTGCTTCTCGGACTGAAGATCAAAAGATCGCAGCCTTCGGCAGCTCCTACAGGGGATCGATGTACACCTGTAGGAGCTGCCGAAGGCTGCGATCTTTTTGCCTGCGAAAATCCCTGATTCAACCCTCCGCAAAAAGTTGGAAGGCTTCTTGCAATAGCCGCTTTGCGCCAGCTTCCGGCGTCAAAAGTTTGCTTCAAAGGAACGGGGAATACCGGTGGATCGCTCTCAGTTAATCAACAGTGCCCGCACGAACATGGCAGACCTCAGTCGAGGCAATCTGGGCGTGCCGCTGTTGCTGCTGGTGATGCTGGCGATGATGATGTTGCCAATGCCGCCGTTCCTGCTCGACGTGTTCTTCACGTTCAATATCGCGTTGTCGATCGTCGTCTTGCTGGTCTGCGTCTACGCCTTGCGACCGCTGGATTTTGCCGTGTTCCCGACCATCCTGCTGGTGGCGACGCTCTTGCGCCTGGCGCTCAACGTGGCGTCCACCCGAGTGGTGATGCTCCACGGCCAGGACGGCCACGCCGCCGCGGGTAAGGTGATCCAGGCCTTCGGCGAGGTGGTGATCGGCGGTAACTACGTGGTCGGTATCGTGGTGTTCGCCATCTTGATGATCATCAACTTCGTCGTGGTGACCAAGGGCGCCGGGCGTATTTCCGAGGTGAGCGCGCGGTTCACCCTCGACGCGATGCCCGGCAAGCAGATGGCCATCGACGCCGACCTCAACGCCGGCCTGATCGACCAGAACCAGGCCAAGGCACGGCGGTCGGAAGTGGCGCAGGAGGCCGAGTTCTATGGCTCGATGGACGGTGCCAGCAAGTTCGTGCGCGGTGACGCCATCGCCGGCCTGCTGATTCTGTTCATCAACCTGATCGGCGGCATGGCGGTCGGTATCTTCCAGCACAACATGACCTTCGCCGATGCCGGCAAGGTCTACGCCCTGTTGACCATCGGTGACGGTTTGGTGGCGCAATTGCCATCACTGTTGTTATCCACAGCGGCGGCGATCATGGTAACCCGTGCTTCGGGCTCCGAAGACATGGGCAAGCAGATCAATCGGCAGATGTTCGCCTCGCCCAAGGCGTTGGCGGTGTCGGCGGGCTTGATGGCGGTGATGGGGCTGGTGCCCGGCATGCCGCACTTTTCCTTCCTGTCCATGGCGGCCCTGGCCGCGGGCGGTGCGTACCTGTTCTGGAAAAAGCAGAACAGCGCCAAGGTGCAGGCCCTGCAGGAGGTCAAGCGCCAGCAGGAACTGTTGCCATCGCCGGCCCGCGCCCAGGAAACCAAGGAGTTGGGTTGGGATGACGTGACGCCGATCGACATGATTGGCCTGGAAGTGGGCTATCGCCTGATTCCGTTGGTGGACCGCAACCAGGGCGGGCAATTGCTGGCGCGGATCAAGGGCGTGCGCAAGAAGCTGTCCCAGGACCTGGGCTTTCTCATGCCGACGGTGCACATCCGCGACAACCTCGACCTGGCACCCAGCGCCTATCGCCTCACTCTGATGGGGGTGATCCTGGCCGAGGCGGAGATTTACCCGGATCGCGAACTGGCGATCAACCCGGGGCAGGTCTACGGCACGCTCAACGGCATTACCGCCAAAGATCCGGCTTTTGGCCTGGAGGCGGTGTGGATCGAAATCAGCCAGCGCGCCCAGGCGCAATCGCTTGGCTACACCGTGGTCGATGCCAGTACCGTGGTGGCCACGCACTTGAACCAGATCCTGTACAAGCACTCCAGCGAGCTGATCGGCCACGAAGAAGTCCAGCAACTCATGCAATTGCTGGCCAAAAACTCGCCGAAGCTGGCCGAAGAGCTGGTGCCGGGCGTGCTGTCACTGTCGCAATTGCTCAAGGTGTTGCAAGCGCTGTTGGCCGAACAGGTACCGGTACGCGACATTCGCAGCATTGCCGAAGCCATCGCGAACAATGCCAACAAGAGTCAAGATACCGCCGCGCTGGTCGCCGCGGTGCGTGTCGGCGTATCCCGTGCAATCGTGCAAAGCATTGTAGGCACTGACTCCGAGCTGCCAGTGATCACGCTGGAACCCAGGTTGGAACAAATATTGCTCAATAGTCTGCAGAAGGCGGGACAAGGCTCCGAGGAGGGTGTTTTGCTGGAGCCAAGCATGGCTGAGAAGCTGCAGCGCTCGTTGATCGATGCGGCGCAGCGGCAGGAGATGCAAGGTCAACCGGTGATTCTGCTGGTGGCCGGTCCGGTTCGCGCGATGCTCTCGCGATTTGGCCGGCTCGCAGTCCCGGGTTTGCATGTGTTGGCTTACCAGGAAATTCCTGACAACAAGCAAGTGACCATCGTTGCGACAGTAGGGCCCAACGGCTGAGGTAGTGATTCATGCAAGTTAAGCGTTTCTTCGCCGCCGATATGCGTCAGGCCATGAAGCTGGTTCGCGATGAGCTGGGCGCCGATGCCGCGATCATTGGCAACCGCCGCATCGCCGGTGGCGTCGAGATTACGGCTGCCCTGGATTACCAACTGTCGGCGCTGGCCCCGCGCGTTCCGAACATGGAACTCGAGGACGAGCTGCGCAAGACCCAGTCGCGCATCGTCAACGCCCAGGCCGAATTGAGCCTGCGAGGCGACGGCGAAGGCGATAGCGACAAGAGCACTAATCGCCAGTTGTTTGCCGGCCTGCCGCTGACGGCTGCCGAGCCGCTGATCGAACCGACCCTGGCCGAGCCGCGCCGTCCCGCGCCCACACCGGCCCCGGCGGCGACTATCGATACGCGGGTCTTCGACTCGATGCGTTCGGAGCTCAACAGCCTGCGCGAACTGATGGAAGTACAGCTCGGCTCCCTCGCCTGGAACCAGCTGCAGGGTAGCCGCCCGGACCAGGCGAACCTGTGGCGTCGCCTGCAGCGCATCGGCCTGTCCGGCCCGTTGTCGCGGGACCTGCTGGCGCTGGTCAGCGAAATTGAAGAACCCCGCCAGGCCTGGCGCATGTTGCTGGCGCACCTGGCGCGGATGATCGTCACGCCGGAAATGGAACCGCTGGAAGAGGGCGGCGTGATTGCCATGGTCGGCCCGGCCGGCATGGGCAAGACCACCACCCTGGCCAAGCTGGCGGCCCGTTATGTGCTCAAGTACGGCGCGCAGAACATTGCCCTGGTAAGCATGGACAGCTTTCGCATCGGTGCCCAGGAGCAGCTCAAGACCCTCGGGCGGATCCTCAATGTGCCGGTGACCCACGTCGATCCGAACCAGTCACTGGTCCAGGCGCTGGAGCCTTTGTTGCGCAAGCGCGTGGTGCTGATCGATACCGCCGGCCTGCAAGCCAGCGACCCGGCCCTGCGCATGCAGCTCGAAAGCCTGGCCGGTCGAGGCATCAAGTCAAAAAATTACCTGGTCCTGGCAACCACCAGCCAGAAACAGGTTCTAACCGCTGCTTATCACAGTTACAAGCGTTGCGGGCTCGCTGGCTGCATCCTGACTAAACTGGATGAAACGGCAAGTCTGGGCGAAGTGTTGAGTCTGGCCATCAGCCATGAATTGCCGGTGGCCTACCTGACCGATGGCCCGCGGATTCCAGATGATCTGCATCTGCCGCGTCGTCATCAACTGGTCAGTCGGGCCGTCAGCGTGCAAATGCAGGAAGAACCCAGCGAAGAGGCCATGGCTGACATGTTCGCTGATATCTACCACAGTCCGACCAAGCAGGTTGGCTGAGGTAACAATGAATAGTTTTTGTACCCTACATCGATGGCCTGCCATGCATTGTTCCGGTTGTGAACGCGCAGCCAGTTATGTGGCCCCGTCTATGCAGAACAAGGTAAAGAAATAACATGGGCAGCATGCATCCTGTACAGGTGATCGCGGTGACCGGCGGCAAAGGTGGCGTCGGCAAAACTAACGTGTCAGTGAACTTGTCCCTGGCTTTGGCTGAGCTTGGCCGGCGCGTCATGCTGCTGGACGCTGACCTTGGGCTGGCGAATGTCGACGTTCTGTTGGGGCTGACACCCAAACGTACCCTGGCCGACGTGATTGAAGGCCGCTGTGAATTGCGCGACGTGCTGTTGCAGGGCCCCGGTGGTATCCGCATCGTCCCGGCGGCGTCCGGTACCCAGAGCATGGTTCACTTGAGCCCTGCCCAGCACGCCGGCCTGATCCAGGCCTTCAGCGACATTGGCGACAATCTCGACGTGCTGGTGATCGACACCGCTGCGGGCATTGGCGAGTCGGTGGTCAGCTTCGTGCGCGCGGCCCAGGAAGTGTTGCTGGTGGTCTGCGACGAGCCGACCTCGATCACTGACGCCTACGCGTTGATCAAGTTGCTCAACCGCGATTACGGCATGAACCGTTTCCGGGTGCTGGCCAATATGGCGCAGAGCCCCCAGGAAGGGCGCAACCTGTTCGCCAAGTTGACCAAGGTCACCGACCGCTTCCTCGACGTCGCCTTACAATATGTCGGTGCGGTGCCGTACGACGAAAGCGTGCGCAAGGCCGTGCAGAAGCAGCGCGCGGTCTACGAGGCCTTCCCGCGCTCCAAGTGCTCGCTGGCATTCAAGGCGATCGCGCAGAAGGTCGATACCTGGCCACTGCCGGCCAACCCGCGTGGGCACCTGGAATTCTTCGTCGAGCGCCTCGTGCAACAGACGGCAGGACCCGTGCTATGACCGCAAGCGGTTACAACCTCTACAAGGCATCGGCGCGTGACGCGCAGTACGAGTTGATCGAGCGTTACGCGCCGCTGGTTAAACGCATTGCCTATCACTTGCTGGCGCGTCTGCCGGCCAGTGTCCAGGTCGAAGACCTGATCCAGGCCGGGATGATCGGCCTGCTCGAAGTCTCGACCAAATACGACGCCAGCAAAGGCGCGAGTTTCGAAACCTACGCGGGCATCCGCATCCGCGGCGCCATGCTCGATGAAGTGCGCAAGGGCGACTGGGCGCCTCGTTCGGTCCACCGCAATACGCGGATGGTCAGCGACGCGATTCGCTCGATTGAAGCTAAAACCGGGCGTGACGCTAAAGATCACGAAGTTGCGGCCGAACTCCAATTGAGTCTTGACGATTACTACGGGATTTTGAACGACACCCTCGGCAGTCGGCTGTTCAGTTTCGACGACCTGTTGCAGGACGGCGAGCACGAAGGGCTGCACGAGGATGGCGCCAGTGCTCATCTGGAACCGTCTCGCGATCTGGAAGATGAACGCTTCCAGGCGGCGCTGGCGGACGCGATCGCCAACTTGCCGGAGCGTGAGCGATTGGTGTTGGCGTTGTACTACGACGAAGAATTGAATCTCAAGGAAATCGGCGAGGTCCTGGGGGTCAGCGAATCCCGGGTCAGCCAGTTACATAGCCAGTGCGCGGCCCGTTTGCGGGGGCGTCTGGGAGAGTGGCGAGCGCGCTGAAGGCAGTGTGGGGGCACTGCGACGCGGCGGGTGGGGTGATGAACCGCGCCGGTCTCGATCCGTTGTATCCCAAACAGTCATCGAGTGTTTTGCCAGATTGATAGAAATGGCGTGTCCAGGTGCTGGGCGCGTTTTAGTCTGCTTGGAGGTCGAATTGGACAAGAACATGAAAATCCTCATCGTTGATGACTTCTCAACGATGCGGCGGATCATCAAGAACCTGTTGCGTGACCTTGGGTTCACCAACACGGTCGAGGCCGACGATGGCACTACCGCCATTCCGGTACTCAACAGCGGGAGCATCGACTTTCTGGTGACGGACTGGAACATGCCTGGCATGACCGGTATCGATCTGCTGCGTCACGTGCGCGCCGATGAAAAACTCAAGCACCTGCCAGTGCTGATGGTGACTGCCGAAGCCAAGCGCGAGCAGATCATCGAAGCGGCCCAGGCCGGCGTAAATGGCTATGTGGTCAAACCCTTCACGGCCCAGGCGTTGAAAGAAAAAATCGAGAAGATTTTCGAACGCATCGGTTGAACTGCGCCACGGGGGAGCTATGGAGCATAACGAGTCATCCCAGGGCGATTTTGAATCGACCCTGAAAAAACACGCCGTTGAATTGGTCGCGAGCCTTGAAAAGGGCAGGTTCGGCGATGCTGTGCAATTGATCCATGAGCTCAACCAGACCCGTGACCGTGGCCTGTATCAGGAAGTGGGCAAGCTCACCCGCGAGCTGCATAGCGCGATCGTCAATTTCCAGATTGACCCGCACATGCCGCAAGCCGAGGAAGTGTCACAGATCACCGACGCCACCGAGCGCCTGGGGTATGTGGTCAAGCTGACGGAAGCCGCCGCCAACCGCACCATGGACCTGGTGGAAAACGCCACGCCATTGGTCAACAGCCTGGCTGAAGAGGCGCAGGGCTTGAGCTCAGACTGGGGACGGTTCATGCGGCGCGAAGTCGGGGCCGAAGAGTTTCGCGAGCTGGCCCGGCGTGTCGACGGTTTCCTGGCGCGCAGCAGCGCAGACAATCGCGCCGTGTCCAGTAACCTCAACGACATTCTGCTCGCCCAGGATTACCAGGACCTCACCGGCCAGGTGATCAAGCGTGTGACCCAGTTGGTCACCGAAGTGGAAAGCAACCTGCTCAAGCTCGTGCTGATGGCCAGTCAGGTGGACCGCTTTGCGGGCATCGAACATGACCGTGCGGCAATGCTTGCAGAAAAAGATCCACAAAAACATCTCTCCAAGGGTGAAGGTCCGCAGATTCATGCCGATAAAAGAGAAGACGTTATGTCCGGTCAGGACGATGTGGACGATTTGCTATCCAGCCTGGGTTTTTAGAGTTCAGGTTTTTTGGGTTTTTAGACCTGTAGGAGCACCCCCTTAATGAGCTTCGGCGCCGATGAAGAGATCCTTCAGGATTTCCTGGTTGAGGCCGGCGAGATTCTAGAGCAACTGTCCGAGCAACTGGTCGAGCTGGAAAGCCGTCCGGATGATGCGGACTTGCTCAATGCAATTTTTCGCGGTTTCCACACTGTAAAAGGGGGCGCCGGCTTCCTCCAGCTCAACGAGCTGGTGGAGTGCTGCCACATCGCCGAGAACGTGTTCGACATCCTGCGCAAGGGCGAACGTCGCGTCGACTCGGAATTGATGGACGTGGTCCTCGAAGCACTGGATGCGGTGAACGGCATGTTCAGCGAAGTGCGCGAGCGTAGTCCGGTCACGGCTGCAACACCTGAGCTGCTGGCGGCACTGGCGCGTCTGGCCGAGCCGCAATCGGCCGACGAAGTGGCTGCTGCGCCCGTTGTTCCAGAGGATGAAGCGCCTGCGGCTGCCGCCGATTCAGGCGATATTACCGATAACGAATTCGAACAATTGCTGGACTCGCTGAACGCCGTGAAGGCTCAGGCCGAGGCACCGGCAGTTGTTCCAGCACCCGCCAACGAAGTGCCTGCCAGCGACGAAATCACCGACGCCGAATTCGAGTCGTTGCTCGACCAGTTGCACGGCAAGGGCAAGTTCGCCGTCGATGCAGTGGCCCCGGCGCCCGCCGCACCGGCAGAGCCGCCAGCGGCGAAAGAGGCGGGCGATAGCGCCGACATCACCGACGAAGAATTCGAGGCCTTGCTCGACCAACTGCACGGCAAGGGCAACTTTGCCGTCGAGGCGCTGGAGTCGGCCATTGCCTCGGTGCCAGCACCGGCTGCGCCAACCGCAGCGGCGGCCGGCAGTGATCTGATCAGCGATCATGAATTCGAGGCACTGCTCGACGAATTGCACGGCAAAGGCAAGTTCAGCGAAGTCGGCACCGCGACAACGGCCAGCAGCTCGAACGCCTCCGTGGCAGTATCGACCGCCAAGGTTGACGCACCCAAGCCCGTGGCCAAGGCGCCCGAACCGCAAGCCAAAGCGCCGGCAGCGGCAGCACCAGTCGCGGCCCGAGCTCCGGCCGCGCCGCCTGCGGAAAAGCCGGCCAGTGAAGCCGAGACCACCGTGCGGGTCGATACCGCGCGGCTCGACGAGATCATGAACATGGTCGGCGAGTTGGTGCTGGTGCGTAACCGCCTGGTGCGCCTGGGCGCCAACAGTGCCGACGAAGCCATGTCCAAGGCCGTGTCGAACCTCGACGTGGTCACGGCCGACCTGCAGACGGCGGTCATGAAGACCCGGATGCAGCCGATCAAGAAAGTGTTCGGACGCTTCCCGCGCCTGGTTCGCGACCTGGCGCGCCAGCTCAAGAAAGAGATCAACCTGGAACTGGTCGGCGAAGACACCGACCTCGACAAGAACCTTGTCGAGGCCCTGGCCGACCCGCTGGTCCACCTGGTGCGCAACGCGGTCGACCACGGCATCGAATCGCCGCAAGAGCGCGAAGCGTCGGGCAAGGCCCGTGGCGGCAAGGTGATCCTCGCGGCCGAGCAGGAAGGCGATCACATCCTGTTGTCGATTTCCGATGACGGCAAAGGCATGGACCCCAACGTCCTGCGTGCCATCGCGGTAAAGCGCGGTGTGATGGACAAGGACGCGGCCGACCGCCTCAGCGATACCGAGTGCTACAACCTGATCTTCGCCCCGGGCTTCTCGACCAAGACCGAGATCTCCGACGTGTCGGGTCGAGGCGTGGGCATGGACGTGGTGAAAACCAAGATCTCCCAGCTCAACGGTTCGATCAACATCTACTCGGCGAAGGGCCAGGGATCGAAGATCGTCATCAAGGTGCCGCTGACCCTGGCCATCATGCCGACCCTGATGGTCATGCTCGGCAACCAGGCGTTCGCCTTCCCGCTGGTGAACGTCAACGAGATTTTCCACCTCGACCTGTCGCGCACCAACGTGGTGGACGGCCAGGAAGTGGTGATCGTGCGGGACAAGGCACTGCCGTTGTTCTACCTCAAGCGTTGGCTGGTCAGCTCCGCCGCTCATGAAGAGCAGCGCGAAGGCCATGTGGTGATCCTTTCGGTGGGCACCCAGCGGATCGGCTTTGTCGTCGACCAGTTGGTGGGCCAGGAAGAAGTGGTCATCAAGCCATTGGGCAAAATGCTCCAGGGAACCCCGGGCATGTCGGGCGCCACCATTACCGGTGACGGCCGCATCGCGCTGATTCTCGATGTTCCGAGCATGCTCAAGCGTTACGCCGCACGGCGTATTTGATTCTGGCGCAGCGGTGGCGGCTGACGCCCCGCTGCGTCTAATGGAGTGTTTATGGCAGTCAAGGTCCTGGTGGTGGACGATTCGGGTTTTTTCCGCCGCCGCGTCTCGGAAATTCTTTCCGCGGATCCGAATATCCAGGTCGTCGGCACGGCGACCAACGGCAAAGAGGCGATTGATCAGGCGTTGGCACTCAAGCCGGACGTGATCACCATGGACTACGAGATGCCGATGATGGACGGCATCACCGCGGTACGGCACATCATGCAGCGCTGCCCGACCCCGGTCCTGATGTTTTCCTCGCTGACCCACGAAGGCGCCCGGGTCACCCTGGACGCGCTGGATGCCGGTGCGGTGGACTTCCTGCCGAAGAATTTCGAAGACATCTCGCGCAACCCCGAGAAGGTCAAGCAACTGCTGTGCGAGAAGATCCTCAGCATCTCGCGCAGTAATCGTCGCATCAGCAGCTACAGCGCGCCGGCGCCGGTGGTAGCACCGACTCCAGCGCCAACGCCAACTCCGACGCCAATGCCATCGAGCAGCATCGGTTATGGCGGCGGCGCACCTGTGCGCCCGTCTCCCGCACCGATCCCGGCCCGTGCGCCTGCGCAGGCTCCGTCGTCGCCAGCGCCGAAACGCAAAGCCTACAAATTGCTGGCCATCGGTACGTCCACCGGCGGCCCGGTGGCCTTGCAGCGGGTATTGACCCAGCTGCCAGCCAACTTCCCCGCACCGATCGTGCTGGTCCAGCACATGCCGGCGGCCTTCACCAAGGCGTTCGCCGAACGCCTGGACAAGCTTTGCCGGATCAGCGTCAAGGAAGCCGAGGACGGCGACATCCTGCGTCCGGGACTGGCGTTGTTGGCGCCCGGTGGCAAGCAGATGATGATCGACGGCCGGGGTGCGGTGAAAATCCTGCCGGGCGACGAGCGCTTGAACTACAAGCCGTGCGTGGACATCACCTTCGGTTCGGCGGCCAAGTCCTATGGCGACAAAGTTCTGGCGGTGGTCCTGACCGGCATGGGCGCGGACGGTCGCGAAGGCGCGCGCCTGCTCAAGCAGAGCGGCAGTTCGATCTGGGCCCAGGATGAAGCCAGCTGCGTGATTTATGGCATGCCCATGGCCATCGTCAAGGCCGAACTGGCCGACGCGGTGTATGCACTGGACGACATCGGCCGGCACATCGTCGAGGCCTGCATCTGATGGACGTTTTAAGTCTCATCGGCATCATCATGGCGTTCGTCGCCATCATTGGCGGCAACTACCTCGAAGGCGGGCATATCGGTGCGCTGGCCAACGGACCGGCCGCGTTGATCGTGCTGGGCGGGACCATTGGCGCGGCGTTGTTGCAATCGCCCATGAGCGCCTTCAAGCGGGCCATGCAGATTCTGGCGTGGATCCTGTTTCCTCCGCGGGTCGACCTGGCCGGCGGCATCGATCGCGTCGTCAACTGGAGCCTGACCGCCCGCAAGGAAGGCCTGCTCGGGCTCGAAGGGGTGGCCGATGCCGAACCCGACAGCTACTCGCGCAAAGGCCTGCAGCTGCTGGTCGATGGCGCGGAGCCGGAAGCGATCCGCAGCATCCTGGAGGTGGACTTCTACACCCAGGAAAGCCGCGACATCGAAGCCGCCAAGGTCTTCGAAAGCATGGGCGGTTATTCGCCGACCATCGGCATCATCGGTGCGGTGATGGGCCTGATTCACGTCATGGGCAACCTAGGCGATCCGTCGCAGCTGGGCAATGGCATCGCCGTGGCCTTCGTCGCCACCATCTATGGCGTGGCCAGTGCCAACCTGGTGTTGCTGCCGATTGCCGCGAAGCTCAAGTCCATCGCGTTGCGCCAGTCGCGTTATCGCGAAATGTTGCTGGAAGGAATCCTGTCGATCGCCGAAGGCGAAAACCCGCGCTCTATCGAGTTGAAGCTCCAGGGCTTCATGGATTGATGGGGGTAATGGACTATGGCTCGTCGTCGTCAACATGATGAACATGTCAATCATGAACGTTGGCTGGTTTCCTACGCCGACTTCATCACCTTGCTCTTCGCGTTTTTCGTGGTGATGTACTCGATTTCGTCGATCAACGAAGGCAAGTACAAGGTCATTTCCGAGGCGTTGATAGGCGTCTTTACCGATAGCGATCGTGCGCTCAAGCCGATCCCCATCGGTGACGAGCGGCCGAAGACCGTGACCCCGGCCAAGCCGTTGGTCAAGGACAGCGACCAGGTCGATGCCGGTGTCTCGGGTGCCAGCGATCCGCTCAAAAGCATCGCCGATGACATCAGCGCGGCCTTTGGCGACCTGATCAGCTCCAATCAAATGACCGTGCGCGGCAACGAGTTGTGGGTCGAGATCGAACTCAATTCCAGCCTGTTGTTCGGCAGCGGCGATGCCATGCCCAGCGACATTGCCTTCAACATCATCGACAAGGTGGCGGCGATCCTCAAGCCGTTCGACAACCCGATCCACGTCGAAGGCTTCACCGATGACCAACCGATTCGCACCGCGCAGTATCCCACCAACTGGGAACTGTCTTCGGCGCGCTCGGCCAGTATCGTGCGCATGCTCGCGATGCAAGGGGTAAACCCTGGTCGCCTGGCATCGGTGGGGTATGGCGAGTTCCAGCCCGTGGCCAATAACGCCACGGCCGAGGGGCGCGCGCGCAACCGTCGGGTGGTGCTGGTGGTGTCACGCAACCTGGACATACGTCGCAGCCTCACCGCAACCGGAGCGGCCAATGCAAAACCGGATGCCGCGTTGAAGCGTGCTGGCACACAAACTGCACCGACCAAGGTCATGTCGCCGGTACGAGAGAACGCCGTCAATTCTCCGTCACCCGCATTAACACGTTGAGCTAATTCCCGGTCGATCCGTTCGGGCGGGAGGAACAATCGAATGAGAGTCTGGGCAGTCGCCAATCAAAAGGGTGGTGTCGGTAAAACCACTTCCTCCATCGCTCTAGCCGGGTTACTGGCCGAGGCGGGCAAGCGCGTGGTCGTGGTCGACCTCGACCCCCACGGCTCCATGACCAGCTATTTCGGTTACGACCCCGACAGCCTGGAACACAGCAACTACGACCTGTTCCTGCATAAAGGCAGCGTGCCCCAGGGCCTGCCCGGTCAGCTGTTGCTGCCCACCAGTCACGAGTCCATTTCGCTGTTGCCATCGAGTACCGCGCTGGCCACCCTTGAGCGCCAGTCGCCGGGCCAGAGTGGTCTGGGCCTGGTGATTGCCAAGAGCCTCGCGCAGTTATGGCAGGACTTCGATTACGCCGTGATCGACAGCCCGCCACTGCTCGGGGTACTGATGGTCAATGCCTTGGCGGCGAGCCAGCAACTGGTAATTCCGGTGCAAACCGAACACCTGGCGGTCAAAGGCCTGGAGCGCATGGTCAATACCCTGGCGATGATCAATCGTTCGCGCAAGCAGGCCTTGCCGTTCACCATCGTGCCGACCCTGTTCGATCGCCGCACCCAGGCGTCCCTCGGTACGCTGCGGGTGTTGCGCGATAAGTTTCCAGAAGAAATCTGGCAGGGCTACATCCCGGTCGACACACGCCTGCGCGATGCCAGTCGGGCGGGGCTGACGCCTTCGCAATTCGACGGCAAGAGCCGTGGTGTCGTTGCCTATCGCGCGCTGCTCAAGCATCTGCTGGCGGCCCAACTCGTCGCGCAGGTGGCATGAAATGAACACGATCCCTGTAGGAGCTGCCGCAGGCTGCGATCTTTTGATCTGGCTTTGCGGCGCGTCTGAAATCGCTAAAAGATCGCAGCCTGCGGCAGCTCCTACAGGTGCGCGCCCATGAACCGGCCATTGAAGATCACCTCACGGCCACAGCTGGCGCTTCAGTCTTATCTGGACAGCCTGCTGCAAGACATCACTGAGGAACTTGCGCCGCCCTTCGAAGCCCCTCCCGAGGTGGTCGAGGTTGAAGCTGCGCTGGACGAATTCCAGGCTGCGGTGCTTGAAGAGCAAGCTCGCGATGCCGTAGTGGCGACCTCACAGGTGGCAGCGCCTATTGCGCAGGCACCCGTCGCCGTGGTCGACAGCCCGGCACCCGTTCTGGCACCGGTCTCGACTATCGCACCCTTGCTGCAAGCCTTGGCGCCGCCGGCCATGGACGAACCAGAAATTTTGGTTCCTGCCCCTGCCGAAGTGCAACAGGTGCGGGTACCACCCGTGGTCGAAGTCCATCTGCCACCCGCCAACACGCCGCCACCGGCAGAAACCGACGGTCGTCCGGCCTGGGCGGCCGAGCCCTTCGAATGCCTGTTGTTCGATGTCGCCGGGTTGACCCTGGCAGTGCCGCTGGTGTGCCTGGGCTCGATCTATCCACTGGCCGGACACGAGCTAACGTCGTTGTTCGGCCAGCCGGAGTGGTTCCTTGGCATCCTGCCGAGCCAGGCGGGCAACCTCAAGGTGTTGGACACGGCACGCTGGGTCATGCCCGATCGTTACCGCGAGGACTTCAAGCAGGGCTTGCAATACGTGATTTCCGTCCAGGGCTACGAGTGGGGGCTGGCGGTGCACCAGGTCAGTCGTTCGTTGCGCCTGGACCCGAACGAAATCAAATGGCGTAGCCACCGTGGCCAGCGGCCATGGCTGGCGGGCACGGTGATCGAACACATGTGTGCATTGCTCGATGTTTCCGAACTGGCCGAATTGATTGCCAGCGGTGGAGCCCGGCACATGGGCGGCAGCAAGCCGCCGCATAAACCTACATAACAGAACAATACCGCCAGGGCGGTTTCTTGAGGGGATCAGGGTATGAATGACAAGGCGACGGCGGCAAAGGGTTCCGAAGATCCGATCCTGCAATGGGTCACCTTCAAGCTGGACAACGAGACCTACGGCATCAACGTGATGCGCGTCCAGGAAGTCCTGCGCTACACCGAAATCGCCCCGGTACCGGGCGCTCCGAGCTATGTGCTGGGCATCATCAACCTGCGCGGCAACGTGGTCACCGTGATCGACACCCGCCAGCGCTTCGGCTTGATGAATGCCGAAATCAGCGACAACACCCGCATCGTCATCATCGAAGCCGACAAGCAAGTGGTCGGGATCATGGTCGACAGCGTGGCCGAAGTGGTTTATCTGCGTCAGTCGGAAATCGAGACAGCGCCGAACGTCGGTAACGAAGAGTCCGCCAAGTTCATTCAAGGCGTGTGCAACAAGAACAACGAACTGCTCATCCTGGTCGAACTCGACAAGATGATGAGCGAAGAAGAATGGTCGGAACTGGAGAGTATCTGATTGATTCTAGAGGTGGCGGTGATTGTCCTGTTCCTGTTCTGGGCAGGCACGCTGGCAATGTTCTTGTCCTACATCCGTGGGCAAAAGCTGATCGCCGCGCAACAGGCCCAGGGCGATGCGCAGCGTGACCAGCGCATCAAGGACCTGGGCCGGCGCGTCGACAACTACCAGGACGGCAATGTGCGCATGGGCGAAGAGCTGCATGAATTGCGCACGCTCGTCGCGCCATTGCCGGACAAACTCACCCGGCTGGAACAACGCGATCCCAAGAGCCTGTCGTTTGACCAGGCGGCGAAGCTGGTCGGAATGGGCGCCAGTGTCGACGAACTGACCCAGTCTTGTGGCCTGACCCAGGCCGAGGCGGAGTTGATGAGCAAGGTGCACAAGAACTGAGGGCGGATCGTTCCCACGCTCTGAGCAGATCGTTCCCACGCTCTGCGTGGGAATGCTCCAAGGACGCTCCGCGTTCCGCTTCCAGATGTGACGCAGAGCGTCACGGGCTGCATTCCCACGCAGAGCATGGGAACGATCATAACCGCCCGCTGGCGGGCGTACGCAATATCTTCAGGCGCTGGTTTGCCAGTGTAGACAATCGAATTATCATCGCTGTTTATCGTTATTTAACGGCGCAAGTTTTTATTCGATGCAAGTTAATTCGGATCGAAGTTATCTGCGTCCCGTTACTTCTGATAGTTGTGCTCTTTTTGCGAGTTCTTTACTTTGAATTCTAACTTGCATTGCAAGTTTGATAATTCATGTATAAGTTTCGAATCAAGGAGTGCATTTCATGGAGCAACAATCAAATCGTCATACTGGAATCATCGAGTCTTTTGAATTGGAAGCTCCGGGTTGGCCAGTCATAACGCCCAGGGCGAAGGGTGCGGTTCGGTCCGCACTTGATGGTCATCTCTATGACCTGCTCGGGCGTGACTTCGTGGGGATGGGGCATTTGTTACCCCTTGTAGGATTGCGCATCTCTTTTATTCTTGTCAGATGGAACGGCGGCAAAGTGACCGCGGGTGACATTCGGCTGGAAACCAGTGATCGCGCAGCCTGATCAGGGTTTAGCACGTTATGGTGTTGGCTGTCTCTCTAAATGAGGGCGGTCAACACCTCGCCCGTCAATAATCATCTCCCTGTTCCGTGATATCTCGTTCCACTGCCACTGTATAAAGATCCTGCCCCGCCGGAAACTTGCCCTTCAAATTCCAAGCAAACGCAATAATCTCGGCAACCGTCAGATAAAGCTCCTGCGGAATACTGTCCCCCAACTCCATCCGCGCCAGCAGGCTCACCAGTTCGGCGTTCTCATAGATCGGCACTTCGCAGTCACGAGCAATGCGCAGGATTTCTTCCGCCAGTTCTTCATCGCCCTTGGCTGTGAGGGTAGGGGCGTGAGTGCCGTCGTACTTGAGGGCAATGGCCTGGCGGGGGGCGTTGGGGTTTTTCATGCGTTTTCATCGACCCAGCGTTGTTCGAGACGGGTTTGCGGACCTTGGGGTGGTTTTCCTTGGTGGCAGTCGAGATCGCCGACGTTCAGCCCGGCTGCCAGCATTCTCTGGCGCAATGCCGCCAGGTTGCTTTCAATCAGGCTGGCGGTGAAGGCGCGTTCGGCCCACAGCTGGCTGCTGAGGCTGCCCTGGATTAGCTGCGCCTGCACCTGCAACGGCCCGAGCGGTTCCATATCGAACGCCAGTTCGATGCGCCACAGTTGTTGCTTGGGTGCTCGTTCTTCCTGGCGTTCCTTGGGCTGTTCTCTTTCGGGAGCCTCTTCGCGCTGGAACTTGATCTGCAACGGCACGATGTCCTGCAGGTTGCGCATCGGGATCTCCAGCTGCCAGGTACTCATAAATCGCCCATCCGGCGTGACGCCGGTCTGCTCAAGGCTCGACAACTGGTGGCTTTGCAGGCGTGAGACTGCTGCAGCGGCCAGGCGCAACAGATGCTCCAGGTCGTCTTCGCCGTCGGCGCTTTGCAACAGCCGCTCAGGCAACGGAAAGCCGGTCGGCGATGGCTTGGCGCTGACCTGGCCAAGCATGCCCAGGGCATTGCGCACGAAACTCGGCATGGCCTGGGCCAGGGTGTTGGCGGCGATGATCGCACTGAGTTGGGGGCTGGCCGGTAGTCCGGAGGATAACTGGCCGATCAGTTTGAGCAGGTCGCCTTTCATGTCGGGCGCCTGGTTCTGGCCGCCCAGCAATTTCGACTCCAGGAAGGCTCCGCTGCTGGCCAACGCCTGGGCCAGGCCTTTGGCACTGCTCAATTGCTGGATGTCCGGCAGCCCGGCGAGCAATCTGTCCACGGCCGTGCGCAGCTCGCTGGAAGTCTGCGTCGAGGCTGGCAGGTTTTGCAGCTGTTTGAGCAAACTATCCAGCGAACCCTGGCGGCTTTGTTGGCTGAGCAATTGCTGGGTCACGGCCAGTTGCTCCTGGCGGCTGCTCAAGGGCACGAACTTGAGGGTCTGACCATCCTCTACCTGTGCGCTGAGCAACGTGCCGATGCGCAACGGTTGCGTGCTGTCGATGCTGAGGGTGCTGCCGCTCAGCGCTGTATTGAGCAGGCTGACCATCGAGCGAAATACCGTGGCTTGCCCCGGTACAGTCGGCAACACCTGGGAGGTCAGCACCTTACCCTGCAGCAGGGTGCCCACCGGCATTTTCGCAGTGTCGATACGGGTGAGGGTGGCGACGCTGGCGGCGATGGCTTGCTGCACGGTGACCGCCAGGTTGCCCGCCGAAGGCTGGGTAACCGCGATGCTGCTGCCTTGGGCCAGGGGTTGATTACTGAGGGCCTGGAGCGTGGTCTGCCGGCCGCTCTCGAGAGTGAGCTTGAGCAGCAATTGAAAGGCCTGATCCGCCTGCTTGAGCGACAGCACTTCAGCTTTGGCGGTCTGGCCGGCGCTGATCAGGCCCTCCATCGGCGTCAGCAGCTTGAGCAACTCGCCACTGACCGCTGGCGCACGCGGGGTCGTCGCGGTGGCCTGCGGTAGGGGGAGGATGTTCATTTCGCCTGTCATACGCGGTCACAACCTTGGGAAATTGCACGCTTGAGAGTAGGAAATGGCATGTATAATGCCGCCCCGTTGTATACAGAATGCGGAAAATTTCCCAGTTAGTTGACGCAGCTCTCTCGTCCGGGCCGCCAATACCTTTATTCTGCATCTCTTTAACGGCCGCGCCAGCGCCGACTTGAACCGTATAAGGCCCGTGAACCCTTGACCAGTCCAGTCTTGCAAACCGTTGCCCTTGCTTGTGAGCGAGACCTTCGGCTGCTCTTCGAAAATCTCGATTTGAGAATGGCCAGTGGCGAAATGGTACAAATCAGCGGCCCCAACGGCAGTGGCAAGACCAGCCTGTTGCGCCTGTTGTCCGGCCTGATGCACCCAACCGCCGGTCAAGTACTGCTTAACGGTCAGCCGCTGAGCGAACAACGCACAGAACTTGCGCGCAATCTCTTGTGGATCGGCCATGCCGCCGGCATCAAGGATTTGCTGACGGCGCAAGAGAACCTGAGCTGGCTGTGTGCCCTGCATCAACCGGCTTCCCATGATGCAATCTGGCAGGCCCTGGCCGCAGTCGGGCTGCGCGGTTTCGAAGATGTTCCCTGCCATACGCTGTCCGCGGGTCAACAGCGCCGAGTGGCGCTGGCGCGGCTTTATCTGGACAGCCCACCGCTGTGGATACTCGATGAGCCCTTTACCGCCCTCGACAAGCAAGGCGTGGCGCAGCTCGAAGAACACCTGGCAGGCCACTGCGAGCGCGGTGGCATGGTGGTCTTGACCACTCACCACACGCTGAGCCGCGTGCCGGCCGCGTACCGTGACATTGATCTGGGGAACTGGGCCGTATGAGTGTTTTTGGCCTGTTGGTTGCCCGCGAAGCCCGTCTGTTGTTCCGCCGTCCGGCTGAACTGGCCAACCCGCTGGTGTTCTTCGCCATCGTCGTTTCGCTGTTCCCGCTCGCGGTCGGTCCCGAGTCGCAATTGTTGCAAACCTTGTCTCCGGGACTGGTCTGGGTGGCGGCGCTTTTATCGGTCCTGCTCTCGCTGGACGGGCTCTTCCGCAGTGATTTCGAGGACGGATCGCTCGAACAGTGGGTCCTTTCGCCGCACCCCCTGGCTCTTCTGGTTTTGGCCAAGGTACTGGCACACTGGGCGTTTTCCGGCCTGGCACTGGTTTTGCTCGCGCCTTTGCTGGCGTTGATGCTCGGTTTGCCTGCCGCCTGTCTGCCGGTGTTGCTGCTTTCTTTATTGCTGGGTACACCGGTACTGAGCCTGCTCGGTGCGGTGGGCGCGGCGTTGACGGTAGGTTTGAAGCGTGGCGGCCTGTTGCTGGCGTTGCTGATCCTGCCGTTGTACATCCCGGTGTTGATTCTTGGCAGTGGCGCCTTGCAGGCCGCCTTGCAGGGCATGCCGGCGACCGGTTATCTGTTGTGGCTTGGGAGCCTGACCGCCCTGGCGATAACCCTGACACCCTTTGCAATAGCCGCTGGCCTGAAGATCAGCGTCGGCGAATAATGAGGTCTGGTCAAAATTTGACCAGTAAAGACCCTTTGGCTGTCTCGTGATGGCGAGCAGCAACCGTGATGGAAACAGCAATGAACTGGACCTGGTTTCATAAGCTCGGCTCACCCAAATGGTTTTACGGCATCAGCGGCAGAATGCTGCCATGGCTGAGCATGGCGGCGTTGCTGCTGATCGGCGTTGGCGTGGTCTGGGGCCTGGCCTTCGCGCCGCCGGACTACCAGCAGGGCAACAGCTTTCGCATCATCTACATCCACGTTCCGGCCGCCATGCTGGCACAGTCCATCTACGTGATGCTGGCGGTGTGTGGCGTCGTCGGGCTGGTGTGGAAAATGAAGCTGGCCGACGTCGCCTTGCAGTGCGCGGCGCCCATCGGTGCCTGGATGACCGCCGTGGCGCTGGTCACCGGGGCGATCTGGGGCAAGCCGACCTGGGGCTCGTGGTGGGTCTGGGATGCACGACTGACGTCCATGCTGATTCTCTTGTTCCTGTACTTCGGTCTTATTGCGCTGGGCAACGCCATCAGCAATCGTGACAGTGCGGCCAAGGCTTGTGCGGTGCTGGCCATCGTCGGCGTGATCAACATCCCGATCATCAAGTACTCGGTGGAGTGGTGGAACACCCTGCATCAGGGTGCAACCTTCACGCTCACGGAAAAACCGGCGATGCCCGCCGAGATGTGGCTGCCGTTGCTGCTGACGGCGCTGGGTTTCTATTGTTTCTTCGGCGCGGTCTTGCTGCTGCGCATGCGCCTTGAGGTGCTCAAGCGCGAAGCCCGGGCCAGTTGGGTCAAGGCCGAAGTTGAAAACAGCCTGGAGGTTGCTCGATGAGTTTTGCTTCATTCGGCGACTTCCTCGCCATGGGCCATCATGGCCTGTATGTCTGGTCGGCCTATGGCATTTGCCTGGCAGTGCTGGCCCTCAACGTGGCGGCGCCGATCCTGGCCCGCAAGCGGTATCTGCAACAAGAGGCGCGCCGTCTGCGCCGGGAGAACGGCAAGTGAATCCGCTGCGTAAAAAGCGTCTTATCATCATTCTGGCGATCCTGGTTGGGGTCGGCGCCGCCGTGGGCCTGGCCCTGAGCGCCCTGCAGCAGAACATCAACCTGTTTTACACACCGACCCAGATCGCCAATGGCGAAGCCCCGCAGGACACGCGCATTCGTGCCGGCGGCATGGTCGAGGCCGGTTCCCTGCAGCGCTCCGGCGATTCGCTGGACGTTAAGTTCGTCGTCACCGACTTCAACAAGTCCGTGACCATCAGCTATCGCGGTATCCTCCCGGACCTGTTCCGCGAAGGGCAGGGCATCGTCGCCCTGGGCAAGCTCAATGCCGATGGCGTGGTGGTGGCCGATGAAGTGCTGGCCAAGCACGATGAAAAGTACATGCCGCCGGAAGTGACCAAGGCCTTGAAAGACAGTGGTCAATCCGCCCCAACACCCGCTAAGGAGGGTTGATCCATGACTTCCGGCATCTTTATTCCCGAACTGGGTCATTTGGCGATGATCCTGGCCCTGTGTTTTGCGCTGGTTCAGGCCGTCGTGCCATTGGTTGGCGCCTGGCGCGGTGACCGATTCTGGATGAGCCTGGCCCAGCCGGCGGCATGGGGACAATTCACCTTCCTGCTGTTCGCTTTTGGCTGCTTGACCTATGCGTTCATGGCCGACGATTTTTCCGTCGCTTATATCGCCAACAACTCCAACAGTGCCTTGCCCTGGTACTACAAGTTCAGCGCCGTATGGGGCGCGCACGAAGGTTCGTTGCTGTTGTGGGCGTTGATCCTCGGCGGCTGGACGTTCGCGGTGTCGGTGTTCTCCCGACAGTTGCCGCAAGTCATGCTGGCACGGGTGCTGGCGGTGATGGGCATGATCAGCACCGGTTTCCTGCTGTTCCTGATCCTCACCTCGAACCCGTTCAAGCGCATCCTGCCGCAAGTGCCCGGCGACGGTGCCGACCTTAACCCGTTGCTGCAAGATATCGGCCTGATCGTGCACCCGCCGATGCTGTACATGGGCTATGTCGGCTTCTCGGTGGCCTTCGCCTTCGCCATCGCCGCGCTGATGGGCGGTCGCCTGGACGCCGCTTGGGCGCGTTGGTCGCGGCCGTGGACCATCGTCGCCTGGGCCTTCCTCGGTATCGGCATCACCCTCGGTTCCTGGTGGGCCTACTATGAACTCGGCTGGGGCGGCTGGTGGTTCTGGGATCCGGTGGAAAACGCCTCGTTCATGCCCTGGCTGGTGGGCACCGCGCTGATTCACTCGCTGGCCGTCACGGAAAAGCGTGGCGTGTTCAAGAGCTGGACCGTGTTGCTGGCCATCGCTGCCTTTTCGTTGAGCCTGCTGGGCACTTTCCTCGTGCGTTCCGGCGTGCTGACCTCGGTGCACGCCTTTGCCTCGGACCCCGAGCGCGGCGTATTCATCCTGATCTTCCTGCTGTTCGTGGTTGGTGGTTCGCTGACGCTGTTCGCCTTGCGCGCACCGGTGGTCAAGAGCCAGGTCGGCTTCAATCTCTGGTCCCGGGAAACCCTGTTGCTGGGCAACAACCTGGTGTTGGTGGTGGCGGCTTCGATGATCCTGCTGGGCACCTTGTATCCGTTGATTCTCGATGCCATGACCGGAGCCAAGCTGTCGGTCGGCCCGCCGTACTTCAACGCGCTGTTCATTCCATTGATGGCCTTGTTGATGCTGGTGATGGCGGTCGGCGTGATCGTGCGCTGGAAAGACACCCCGGTGAAATGGCTGCTGGGCATGCTCACCCCGGTGCTGCTCGGCAGCGCCGCGCTGGCGGTGGTGGCGGGCGTGGCTTACGGCGATTTCAACTGGGCGGTGCTGGCGACCTTCATGCTCGCTGCCTGGGTGTTGTTGGCCGGTGTGCGTGACATTTTCGACAAGACTCGCCACAAAGGCCTGATCAAAGGCCTGCCGACCCTGACCCGCAGCTACTGGGGCATGCAGGTTGCACACCTGGGCATCGCCGTCTGCGCCCTAGGCGTGGTGTTGTCGAGCCAGAACAGTGCCGAGCGCGACCTGCGCCTGGCGCCTGGCGAATCCATGGCCCTGGGCGGTTATCAGTTCATCTTCGAAGGTGCCAAACACTTCGAAGGCCCGAACTTCACCTCCGACAAGGGTACCGTGCGGGTGATCAAGGACGGCAAGGAAGTCAGTGTCCTGCACCCGGAAAAACGTCTCTACACCGTACAGAATTCGGTGATGACCGAAGCCGGGATCGACGCCGGTTTCACCCGTGACCTCTACGTCGCACTCGGCGAGCCCTTGGGGGATGGCGCCTGGGCAGTACGTGTGCACGTCAAGCCGTTCGTGCGCTGGATCTGGTTCGGTGGTTTGCTCACAGGTCTGGGCGGGTTGCTGGCAGCGCTGGACCGGCGTTATCGGGTCAAGGTGAAAAGCCGTGTGCGGGAAGCACTTGGCATGACGGGAGCGACTGCATGAAGCGTTGGTTGATGTTGTTGCCACTGGCAATTTTCCTGGTGGTGGCTGTTTTCCTGTATCGCGGTCTGTACCTGGACCCGGCCGAGTTGCCCTCGGCAATGATCGGCAAACCCTTCCCGGAGTTTTCCCTGCCAGCGGTGCAGGGCGACAAGACCCTGACCCGCGCCGACCTCCTCGGCAAACCGGCATTGGTCAACGTCTGGGGCACCTGGTGCATTTCCTGCCGGATCGAGCACCCGGTGTTGAACAAACTGGCCGAGAAGGGCGTGGTGATCCACGGCATCAACTACAAGGACATCAATGCCGACGCCTTGAAGTGGCTGGCGGATTTCCATAATCCGTATCAGCTGGATATTCGCGACGACGCCGGCACCCTGGGCCTGAACCTCGGTGTGTATGGCGCCCCGGAAACCTTCTTCATCGACGCCAAGGGCATCATCCGCGATAAATTCGTCGGCGTGATCGACGAACAGGTCTGGCGCGAAAAACTGGCGGCCAAATACCAGGCGCTGGTCGACGAGGCCAAGCCATGAAGCGCTGGATCGCCGCGGTAGTCCTGGGTTTGAGCCTGGCCGGCGTGGCCCACGCTGCCATCGACACTTACGAGTTTGCCAAGGAAAGTGATCGCGAGCGCTTTCGGGAGTTGACCAAAGAGCTGCGTTGCCCCAAGTGCCAGAACCAGGACATCGCTGACTCCAATGCACCGATCGCCGCCGACCTGCGCAAAGAGATCTTCCGCATGCTCGGCGAGGGCAAGGACAACCAACAGATCATCGACTTCATGGTCGATCGCTACGGTGATTTCGTCCGCTACAAACCAGCCCTGAACGCCAAGACCGCACTGCTCTGGTTCGGCCCCGCCGGCCTGCTGCTGGGCGGTGTGGTGATCATCGCGGTGATCGTGCGTCGTCGTCGCGTGCAACGCGCCGAAACGCCAGGCTCGCTTTCTGCCGAGGAGCGCGAGCGCCTCGACCAACTGTTGGATAAAAACCAAGAATGATTGATTTCTGGCTCGCTGCAGGTCTGCTGCTTCTGGTGGCCCTGAGTTTTCTTCTGATCCCCGTCCTGCGTAGCCGTCGCGCCCAGCTCGAAGAGGATCGTACTGCCCTTAACGTGGCGCTGTATCAAGAACGCGTGGCTGAGCTGCAGGTTCAGCAGCAAGAGGGCGTGCTCGATGCCGCGCAAATGGACGCCGGCCGCGCTGAAGCCGCCCGTGAATTGCTCGCGGACACCGAAGGCGTTGCCGCGCCTCGGGTGACGCGCCTGGGCAAGGCGGCACCGTTGCTGGCAGCCATCCTGGTCCCGGTGCTGGGCCTGGGTTTGTACCTGCATTTCGGTGCCAGCGACAAAGTCGAGCTGACCCGGGAGTTCGCCCAGGCGCCGCAGTCGATGGAAGAAATGACCCGGCGCCTGGAGCGCGCGGTGGCGGCGCAGCCCGATTCCGCCGAAGCGCTGTACTTCCTCGGTCGCACCTACATGACCCAGGATCGTCCGGCTGATGCGGCGAAGATCTTCGAGCGCACCGTCAACCTGGCCGGGCGCCAGCCTGAACTGTTGGGACAATGGGCCCAGGCCCAGTATTTCGCCGATGGCAAGAAGTGGTCGGACAAGGTCCAGGCCCTGACTGACGAAGCGCTCAAGGCCGACCCCAAAGAAGTCACCAGCCTGGGCCTGCTGGGCATCGCCGCCTTCGAAGGCCAGCGTTATCAGGAAGCGATCGACTACTGGAATCGCCTGCTGGAGCAACTGCCGCCGGATGACCAGTCCCGTATTGCGCTGCAGGGCGGTATTACCCGCGCCAGCGAGAAACTGGTGGCCAGCGGTGGCAAGGTGGCCCAGGCGCCCGCGGCCAAGCCGGCAGCGCTGCTCAAGGTCCGGGTTGACCTGGCGGCCGACTTGAAGGCCAAGGTCCAACCGGGCGACAGCGTGTTCATCTTCGCTCGCGCCACCTCTGGCCCACCCGCGCCGTTGGCGGCCAAGCGCCTGACCGTGGCCGATCTGCCGGCCACCGTCGAATTGGGCGATGGCGATGCAATGATGCCGCAGTTGAAACTGTCGAACTTCCCTGAAGTCCAACTGGTTGCGCGCATTTCCCGTGCTGGCAAGCCAACGGCAGGCGAGTGGATCGGTCGCAGCCAGCCCCTGGCCAGCAGCACCACCGCGCCGCAACAACTGACCATCGATAGCCCGGATAAGTAAACCCGGATCAATAACAGGAAACGCCACCATGACCGCCATTGCTCGAATCACCCTGCTCAGCGTTGTTTTGGGGCTGAGCGCTTGTGCGGTCCAGCGGCCACCAGAACAGCCGACGCGCCCACCGATTCCGCCGTCGCAACCCAGTACCAAACCGACGCCGTCGACGGTGCCGAGTAAGCCGACGACTCCCGCCAAACCGGCCAAGCCGCTGCCACGCACCTCGGCCAGCTTCGCCCCGCCACCTGGTGGCAATAGTCATTGGGACCCGAAACTGGGCGTGTATGTGCTCGACGATCAACCGAACACCTTCTATCGCCAGCGCACCTACTACCGTTGGGATAACGGCTGGAGCCGTTCAATCAGCCCGAAAGGACCCTGGGAAGAGACCGATATCCATGGCGTACCGGGTGGGTTGGGGCGCCAGTTCGGGCAATAACGCAAAGTGCGACCCTCGGGGGATTGGATGGCAGGCAGGTTGATCTACCTCATCGGGCCTTCCGGTTCGGGCAAGGACAGCCTGCTCGATGCCGCGCGTGCGCGGTTGGCCGAGCGTGGCTGCCGAATCGTGCGCCGAGTCATCACGCGTTCCGCCGAAGCCGTGGGCGAGGCGGCACTGGGCGTGAGCCCGCAGCAGTTCGTCCAGATGCAGGCCCAGGGCGCGTTTGCCCTGAGCTGGCACGCCAATGGTCTGTCCTATGGCATCTCGCGGGAAATCGACGATTGGCTCGCCGCTGGACAGGACGTGCTGGTGAACGGCTCGCGGGGGCATTTGCAGGATACTCGCGAGCGTTATCCGAATGTGTTGGCGATATTGCTGACCGTGGACCAGGCAGTGCTGCGCCAGCGCTTGCTGGCGCGTGGACGTGAGTCCTTGGCCGAGATCGACCAGCGCCTGGCGCGCAATGCCCGTTTCGGTGAGCGCCTGCTGGCCGAGGATCCGACAGTGCATGTGCTCGACAACTCCGGGCCACTGGAGCAAACCGTTGAAAAACTCTTGGCCTTTCTCGACGAGCCGGCAGCATGCGCCTGATTGCGGTGCCGGCTATTTTGGCGATTTAGAACCGGGCGACGAGCACACCGCCGCCTTGGCGGGCGATCCTACTGGCCCGCCAGACGCTTGGATCTTTACGCCGTCGCCAACGAAGCCTTCTGCGAAACACTCAGGAAGCGCAACAACGCCAACAGTGGAAACGCACTGCCAACCACCACGATCCACAGCCAGCCGCCGTGCTCATATACCGCGCTGGCCACGGATGAGCCGAACGCACCGCCGATGAAGATGCTGGTCATGTACAACGCATTCAGGCGGCTGCGGCTCTTGGCGTCCAGGGCGTAGACCGCGCGTTGACCGAGGACCATGTTCATTTGTACGCAGAAATCCAGCACCACGCCGGTCACGGCCAAGCCGATCACGCTGTAGACGGGGTGGATGAACGCGGGCAGGAAGCTCAGGCTGGCGAACAGCAGGGCCAGCAATGAAGCGATGCGGGTATGGCCGGCGTCGGCCAGGCGTCCGGCAATAGGCGCGGCAATGGCGCCGATTGCGCCGACCAGGGCGAAAATCGCGATCTGGCTTTGCGACAGGCCGTGATTGCGCGCCAGTTCCAGCGGCACGGCGGTCCAGAACAAGCTGAACGTGGCGAACATGCAGCCTTGATAAAACGCCCGCTGACGCAATACCGGTTGCTGACGCAGCAGCGTCCAGAGCGAACCCAGCAATTGGCCATAGGACGCGCTGTGGTCAGGCTGGCGCTTAGGGATGGTCAGCGCCAATACGATGCTGATCGCTGCCATCAATAGCGCGGCAATCACAAACATTGCCCGCCAGCCAAAATGATCCGCCACCACGCTGGACACCGGTCGCGCCAGCAAGATCCCCAACAACAAACCGCCCATGATCCCGCCGACCACGCGGCCGCGAGATTCTTCCGGCGCCAGGTGTGCGGCCAGCGGTATCAGGATCTGCACCGACACCGAACTGAAGCCCACCATTAGCGAAATCAGCAAGAACACGTTCGGCTGATCGGTGAGCGCCGCGCCCAGCAGACTGGCAATGGCCACCACGGTCGTGATGATCATCAGCCGACGGTTTTCCAGCAGATCACCCAAAGGCACCAGGAAGAACAGGCCCAGGGCATAACCGATCTGCGTCAGCGAAACGATCAGGCTGGCCATGGTGCTGGTCAGGCCGATGTCCGGTGCGATCAGGCCGATGATCGGTTGCGCATAGTAGATGTTGGCGACAATCGCACCACAGCAGAAGGCGAACAGCAGCACCATGCCTCGGGTCATTGTCGCGGTGCCATGGGGCAGCTGGGTCGCTGGATTCATCACGTGTCTCACTGGATATAAGGGAATGCGCGCAGGCTAAACGGCTGGTTGAAACGGCGGAAGTGGATTTGGAGTGATAGTAATCATTCTTCTGCGCAATGAGTGACGAATGCGGGCGTGCTGCAGGGACCACCGGCCATCCGAAGAACTGCCCGTTTTGCCGTGACAGCTAGAATCTACAGGGGGATCACTTCAACGTGTCCTTACAAAGCGGGAGTATCACGATGAAAATCGTATCTTCGCTGGCGTTGGTGGTAGCGGTTGGGTCGATCTTCGGGTGCTCGACAGTGCCAGATGCTCAGGTCACCAACGTTCCCATGAACGCCACTGCCATCAATGCCGGCAACATCGCCCGGCCAATCATGATGCCTGACGGGCAAGCAACAGTGTTCTGGTTTGCTGTCAGTGGAGAATCCATGGGTAGCGCGTTACCAGGCCGTTTGCAGGCCTACATCTACCCGGGCAGCTGTGGAAGTCTGGGTGCCAAACCCGCCTATGACATGAATGACGGCCCGAATGCGCGGTTCTATTCGCAAGCGTCCATGCAATATTTCTGGAAAAGCGCGCCCGTACCGGTCGAGACACTTCGAGCGGGGGGCTATGCGTTAGTGGTGCGAGAAAGCCCGGCCGATGGTCACCAGGCGATTTTCTGCGGCAATCTGAGCTAGCGGCATACCCCTGTAGGAGTTGCCGAAGGCTGCGATCTTTTGATTTTGCCTTTTGAAAAACAAGATCAAAAGATCGCAGCCTTCGGCAGCTCCTACAGGGGATCGCGTTTGCTCAGTGGGTTACTGGGCGTAAATCTGGTCGAAGATCCCGCCATCATTGAAGTGGGTCTTCTGCACGGTGCGCCAGTCGCCGAAGGTTTTCTCCACCGACAGGAAGTCGACTTTCGGGAAGCGGTCGGTGTACTTGGCCAGCACGGCCGGGTCACGTGGACGCAGGTAGTTGGCGGCGGCGATTTCCTGGCCTTCTGGCGACCAGAGGTACTTCAGGTATTCCTCGGCGGCGGCGCGGGTGCCTTTCTTGTCGACGGTCTTGTCGACCACCGATACCGGTGGCTCGGCTTCGGCGGATACGCTTGGGTAGATGACCTCGAACTGATCGCGGCCAAACTCGCGGGCGATCATTTCCGCTTCGTTTTCGAAGGTCACCAGCACGTCGCCGATCTGGTTGGTCATGAAGGTTGTCGTCGCGGCGCGGCCCCCGGTATCCAGCACTGGAGCCTGCTTGAACAGCTTGCCGACGAACTCCTTCGCCTTGTTTTCGTCGCCGCCATTTTTCAACACGTAGCCCCAGGCGGAGAGATAGGTGTAGCGGCCGTTACCTGAAGTCTTCGGGTTTGGCACGATGACTTGCACACCGTCCTTGAGCAGGTCCGGCCAGTCTTTCAGGGCTTTGGGGTTGCCTTTGCGGACGATGAACACGGTGGCCGAGGTGAATGGCGCGCTGTTGTCCGGCAGGCGGGTGACCCAATTGTCCGGCACCAGTTTGCCGTTATCGGCCAGGGCATTGATGTCGGCGGCCATGTTCATGGTGATCACGTCAGCGGGCAGGCCATCGATGACCGAGCGCGCCTGCTTGCTGGAGCCACCGAAGGACATCTGCAAAATGATGTTTTCGTTGTGCTCGGCTTGCCAGTGTTTCTGGAACGCAGTGTTGTAGTCCTTATAGAAATCGCGCATCACGTCGTAGGAAACGTTGAGCAGGGTCGGTGCGGCCTGGGCTACGCTGGTCAGTGCCAGGCCTGCGGCCAGAAGTGAGGCGCCAAAGAGTTTTTTCACTGCGAATTCCTTGTTCTATGTAGGAGCTGCCGCAGGCTGCGATCTTTTGATTTTGATCTTCAAAAGCAAGATCAAAAGATCGCAGCCTGCGGCAGCTCCTACGGGTTATGTGTATTGAACGCGATACTAATTTGCCAGCGACTATAGCCGGCCCCGCATAGTCGTTTAAAGATTAAAAAGCTCTTTGCTTATTCCAGTTTCTTGAACAATGCATTACCGCAGCGAGAGCAGAACGCGGCGCCGTGTTCGTGGTGGTTTTTCTTGCACACCGGGCAGTCATGTTGCAACTGTTCGCCACGCATGGCGTTGGCCAGCTCGGCAGTGAAAATACCGGTGGGCACCGCAATGATCGAATAACCGGTGATCATGACCAGCGAGGAAATCACCTGGCCCAAGGGGGTCTTCGGCACGATGTCGCCGAAGCCCACGGTGGTCAGCGTCACGATGGCCCAATAGATGCCTTTGGGAATGCTGGTAAAACCGTGTTCCGGGCCTTCGATCACATACATCAACGTGCCGAACACCGTTACCAGGGTGCAGACACTGACCAGGAACACCACGATTTTCTGCTTGCTGCCGCGCAACGCGGACATCAGGTAGTTGGCTTGTTTCAGGTAGGGGCTGAGCTTGAGCACGCGGAAAATCCGCAGCATCCGGATGATCCGGATAATCAACAGGTACTGCGCATCGGCGTAGTACAACGCAAGGATGCCGGGCACGATCGCCAGCAAGTCCACCAGTCCATAGAAGCTGAAGGCGTAGCGCAGCGGCTTGGGGGAACAGTACAGGCGCAGGCCATATTCAATCACGAAGATGACGGTGAAGCCCCACTCGATATACGCCAGCACGTCGGCGTAGTTGCGGTGAACGGAGTCGATGCTGTCGAGCATCACGATCACCAGGCTGGCGAGGATGATCAACAGCAAAATGCCGTCGAAGCGTCGACCCGCCTTGGTGTCGCTCTGGAAAATCATGACGTAAAGGTCTTCACGCCAGTTTTTGCTGCTGTCCATGGAAAACGCCTGAATCGGGAATCAGCGCAGCCTAGGTTGATTCTCCCCAGAAGCGCAAGGCGTAGTGGCCCCTGTCGCCTTGCCGAGCACCTGAGCCACCGTACGAATCAGCCAGCAGGCGAGGATGAACGGCGCGGTCAGCGTGGGCAGGCCAACAGCGGCAAACATCGGCGTCAACAGCAGCGCGCAGGCAATGCCCACCAGTGGCAGCCACGGCTGCTGGCGCTGGGCGCTGAAGGCGAGGGCGGCGAGCACGGCGTTGTAGCCACCCAGGCCCAGCAGTGCGGTGTAGAAGTCGTGGTTGAGCAGGCTCCAACCCATGCCGGTAACAGACGCCAGCAACGCCCAGCAGAAGGCGCGACGATCAGCCACCAGCAAACCGGCGGCAATCATCGCACCGGCCAGCGGATGACCGAGGAACATCACCTGGCCGAGGCCCTTGAGGGGGGCGGCGAGCATGTTCAGCGTGCTGACTTCGATCAGGTGCGCCTCGGTCGAGGGCGTGGCGAAGCACAGCAACACCCAGCTCAACCCCACAAAGGGCGCCGTGTAGGCGGGCAGGTACTGGCTGAAGCGAGCGCGCTTGAGCCACTGTTGCGTGAGCATGGCACTCAGGCCGCCAGCAGCGAGGATCAGCAGTGGCAACATTGCTGACCATGGGAAATACAGACTCAGCAGCAAGCCAAGCAAGACGCCGTTGTAACTGAAGAGCCCGGCCTGGCGATCGGCCTTGGCGTAGCCGCGACGTTGCGCGGTGAGCAGCCCGGCGACGCCGCCAAGCAACGCACCGCCGAGCAAGGCGGGTGCGGTCAACAGAATGGCGAGCAGGCACGCCAGACCAAACAGCGGATGGCGTTGGAGGAATATCTGGCTGAAGCCGTTGAGCAAGGCTTCGGCCCAGTCGGGGCAGTGGGTGTTGAAGTGGTTGGCAGGCATGGCAAGGGTCGTTTCAGTACAGATCGTTCCCACGCTCTGCGTGGGAATGCCTCAATGGACGCTCTGCGTCTGCTCTGGGGACGCGGAGCGTCCCGGGCTGCATTCCCACGCAGAGCGTGGGAACGATCATGTAGGGGTTAAATCAATGTTTCGATACGTAAAGAGTTAGTCGACCCCGGCTGCCCAAACGGCACACCTGCAGTGATCAATAACGTATCGCCCCGCTGCGCCATGCCTTGGGCCTGGGCAATTTCCAGCGCCGTAGAGCACACCTCGTCCACCTGGCGCAGGCGATCGTTGACCACCGAGTGCACCCCCCATGCCACGGTCAGGCGCCGAGCGGTTTGCCGGTTCGGCGTCAGGTTGAGGATCGGCACTGTCGGCCGTTCCCGGGCCGCACGCAAACTCGAGGTGCCTGATTCGCTGTAGTTGACCAGGACCGCCACCGGCAACACGTTGCTGATACGGCGAATCGCGCAGCTGATCGCATCGTTAACAGTCGCTTCGGCTTTTGGCCGGCTCACGTCCAGCTGGGTCTGGTAGTCCGGGCCGTTTTCCACCTGGCGGATGATCTTGCTCATCATCTGTACGGCTTCGAGGGGGTATTCGCCAGAGGCGGTTTCCGCCGACAGCATCACCGCGTCGGCACCTTCGGCCACCGCATTGGCGACATCGGTGACTTCGGCGCGGGTGGGCGCCGGGGAGAAACGCATCGATTCGAGCATCTGCGTCGCCACCACCACCGGCTTGCCCAACTGACGACAGGTGCTGATGATGTTTTTCTGGATCTGCGGCACGCTTTCGGCCGGTACTTCCACGCCCAGGTCACCGCGAGCGACCATGATCGCGTCGCTCAATTCGGCGATTTCGCGCAACTGCGTCACCGCTGACGGCTTTTCGATCTTGGCCATCAGGAACGCCTTGTCACCGATCAGGGCACGGGCTTCGCGGATGTCTTCAGGACGCTGCACGAACGACAGCGCCACCCAGTCCACCCCCAGTTCGAGGCCAAAGCTCAAGTCGCGACGGTCCTTGGCGGTCAGCGGGCTCAGTTCGAGCAGCGCTTGCGGCACGTTCACGCCCTTGCGGTCCGACAGCTCGCCACCATTGAGCACGGTGGTGTCGATGGCGTCGGCATACTTGGTGACCACTCGCAGGCGCAGCTTGCCGTCGTCCAGCAACAGGTCCATGCCGGGCTCCAGCGCAGCGATGATTTCCGGGTGCGGCAGGTTGACCCGGCGTTCGTCACCCGGCGTGGCATCGAGATCCAGGCGCAGGGCTTGACCGCGATGCAGTTGGACTTTGCCTGCGGCAAATTTGCCGACCCGCAGCTTCGGCCCTTGCAGGTCCATCAGAATGCCCAGCGGATAATTCAGCTGGCGCTCGACTTCGCGGATCCACTGGTAGCGCTTGGCGTGGTCGGCGTGATCGCCGTGGCTGAAGTTCAGGCGAAAGATATTGACCCCGGCCTGCACCAGTTCACGAATGTCGTCGATCCCGTCGGTAGCGGGGCCGAGGGTGGCGAGGATCTTGACCTTTTTGTCAGGCGTCATGTTTAGGGCTCTCAAGAATCAGGATGGCGCGGAAGTCGTTGACGTTGGTGCGGGTCGGCTCGGTGACGATCAGTGCGTCCAGCGCCTCGAAATAGCCGTAGCCATTGTTGTTGTCCAACTCGTCGCTGGCGCTCAAACCGAGGGCCGCGGCACGGGCATAACTGTCCGGGGTCATGATTGCCCCGGCGTTGTCTTCGGAACCGTCGATGCCATCGGTGTCCCCGGCCAGGGCGTAGACGCCGGGCAAGCCCTTGAGGCTGTCGGTGAGGCTGAGCAGGAACTCGGCGTTGCGCCCACCACGGCCGTTACCGCGAACGGTCACCGTGGTTTCGCCGCCAGAAAGAATCACGCAGGGCGCCGCCAGCGGCTGGCCGTGCTGGACGATCTGCCGAGCGATACCGGCATGCACCTTTGCCACTTCGCGGGACTCACCTTCGAGGTCGCCCAGGATCAACGGACTGTAACCGGACTGACGGCACTTCACCGCCGCAGCTTCCAGTGATTGCTGCGGGCGCGCGATCAGCTGGAAGTGACTGCGGGCCAGGCTCGGGTCGCCAGGTTTCACAGTCTCTGATTCCGGGCTTTGCAGCCAGTTACGCACGGAGGCGGGCACGTCGATGGCGTAGCGCTTGAGGATTGCCAGCGCTTCGGCCGAGGTGCTCGGGTCGGCCACCGTGGGGCCGGAGGCGATGACCGTGGCGAGGTCTCCCGGCACATCGGAAATCGCATAGGTATAGACAGTGGCAGGCCAGCAAGCCTTGCCGAGGCGGCCACCCTTGATCGCCGAGAGGTGTTTGCGTACGCAATTCATCTCGCCAATGGTCGCGCCGGATTTGAGCAGGGCTTTGTTGATCGATTGCTTGTCGGCCAAGGTGATGCCTTCGGCCGGCAGGGCGAGCAGCGCCGAGCCACCGCCGGACAGCAGGAAAATCACGCGGTCTGTTTCGTCGAGGTCGCTGACCAGTTCCAGAACGCGTTTGGCAACGGCCAGACCGGCTGCGTCCGGAACCGGATGCGCGGCTTCGACCACTTCGATTTTTTCGCAGGGGGCGCCATGGCCGTAGCGCGTCACCACCAGGCCGGACACTTCGCCCTGCCAGCAGCGCTCGACCACCTGGGCCATGGCGGCCGCGGCTTTGCCGGCACCAATGACGATCACTCGACCGCTGCGGTCGGCAGGCAAATGGGCTTCAAGGACTTGCTGCGGGTGGGCCGCGTCGATGGCTGTGGCGAACAGCTCACGCAGCAATTGTTGCGGATCGACCGACATGGCGGGCTCCCGGAATTCTTGTTATTCGAAAGGGCAACTCGGTCCAGTGTGGGAGCGGGCTTGCTCGCGAAAGCGGTGGGTCAGTCAGCCAATATGTTGCTGACACTCCCACTTCGCGAGCAAGCCCGCTCCCACATTGGGGGTGGGGGCAGGGCTTAGTTCTTGTCGCGAATCGAGAAATTCGCCATGTGTTCCAGGCCCTTGATCAGTGCCGAGTGGTCCCAGTTGCTGCCACCGATGGCCGCGCAGGTGCTGAACACTTGCTGGGCGTTGGCGGTGTTCGGCAGGTTGATGTTCAGCTCCCTGGCGCCTTGCAGCGCCAGGTTCAGGTCCTTCTGGTGCAGGCTGATGCGGAAGCCTGGATCGAAGGTGCCCTTGATCATGCGCTCGCCGTGTACTTCGAGGATCTTCGACGAGGCGAAACCGCCCATCAGTGCTTCACGCACCTTGGCTGGATCGGCACCGTTCTTGGCAGCGAACAGCAGGGCTTCGGCCACGGCCTGGATGTTCAGGGCGACGATGATCTGGTTCGCCACCTTGGCGGTTTGACCGTCACCGTTGCCACCCACCAGGGTGATGTTCTTGCCCATGGCCTGGAACAGCGGCAGCGCGCGTTCGAAGGCATCGGCATCGCCGCCGACCATGATGCTCAGGGTCGCCGCCTTGGCACCGACTTCACCGCCGGACACTGGCGCGTCGAGGTACTGGGCGCCTTTTTCGTTGATCCTGGCCGCAAATGCCTTGGTGGCGGTGGGCGAGATCGAGCTCATGTCGATCACCACCTTGCCTTTGCCAAGACCGGCGGCAACGCCGTCGGCACGGAACAGCACGTCATCGACCTGCGGGGTATCCGGAACCATGACGATGATGAATTCGGCTTCCTGGGCGACTTCTTTCGGGTTCGCCAGGGCGACGGCGCCGGCGGCAACCAGGTCAGCAGGAGCGGCGTCGTGGTGCGCCGACAGGAACAGGCTGTGACCGGCTTTTTGCAGGTTCGCCGCCATTGGGTGGCCCATGATGCCGGTGCCGATGAATCCGATTTTAGCCATGAGAAAATCCTCTTTTTTGTGTGTCTCCCTGTAGGAGCTGCCGAAGGCTGCGATCTTTTGATCTTGATCTTGAAAAGCAAAGTCAAAAAGATCGCAGCCTTCGGCAGCTCCTACAGGGATGTCATGTTCAATTAGATCGCGTTATGGGTCTTGAGCCAGCCCAAACCCGCTTCGGTGGTGGTCAGCGGCTTGTATTCGCAACCGACCCAACCCTGATACCCGATGCGGTCCAGGTGTTCGAACAGGAAGCGGTAGTTGATTTCACCGGTACCCGGTTCGTTGCGCCCCGGGTTGTCCGCCAACTGCACATGGTTGATTTCGCCCAGGTGCGATTGCAGGGTGCGGGCCAGGTCGCCCTCCATGATTTGCATGTGATAGATGTCGTATTGCAGGAACAGGTTGGCGCTACCGACCTGTTCGCGAATCGACAGGGCTTGCGCCGTGTTGTTCAAATAGAAGCCCGGGATGTCGCGGGTGTTGATCGCTTCCATCACCAGCTTGATACCGGCTGCCTGCAGCTTGTCGGCCGCGTACTTGAGGTTGGCGACGAAGGTTTTTTCCACGGTGGCATCGTCAACGCCTTGTGGGCGGATGCCGGCCAGGCAGTTGACCTGGGTGTTGCCCAGCACTTGTGCGTAGGCGATCGCCAAATCGACACCGGCGCGGAACTCTTCAACCCGATCCGGCAGGCAGGCGATACCGCGCTCGCCCTTGGCCCAGTCGCCGGCCGGCAGGTTGAACAGCACTTGGGTCAGACCGTTGGCATCGAGCTTGGCCTTGATTTCGGCAGAGCTGAAGTCGTAAGGGAACAGGTACTCGACACCACTGAAACCGGCCTTGGCGGCCGCTTCGAAACGGGCAAGAAAGTCCTGTTCGGTGAACAGCATGGACAGGTTGGCTGCGAAACGCGGCATGGTGGTCTCCCGTAAATATGTGAGGGCGGCCCCTGTGGGAGCGAGCCTGCTCGCGAAAGCGGTGTGCCAGCCAACATTGTTGTTGGATTTGAAGCCGCCTTCGCGAGCAGGCTCGCTCCCACAAGGGGGAACGATCAATCGAGCAACGAAATCGCCGTTGGGGCGTCGTTGCCAACCAGCGCCAGGTCTTCGAATTCGTTGACGGCGTTGATCTCGGTGCCCATGGAAATATTGGTCACGCGCTCCAGGATGATCTCGACGATCACCGGAACCTTGAACTCTTCGATCATCTGTTCGGCCTTGCGCAGGGCAGGGGCGATGTCAGCCGGTTCGAACACACGCAGCGCCTTGCAGCCCAGGCCTTCGGCTACTGCGACGTGATCGACGCCATAACCGTTGAGTTCCGGAGCGTTCAGGTTGTCGAAGGACAGCTGCACGCAGTAGTCCATCTCGAACCCGCGCTGCGCCTGACGGATCAGGCCCAGGTACGAGTTGTTCACCACCACATGAATGTACGGCAGCTTGAACTGCGCACCCACCGCCAGTTCTTCGATCATGAACTGGAAGTCATAGTCCCCCGACAGGGCCACGACTTTGCGGTTCGGGTCAGCCTTGACCACGCCCAGCGCAGCAGGAATGGTCCAGCCCAGCGGGCCTGCCTGACCGCAGTTGATCCAGTGGCGCGGCTTGTAGACGTGCAGGAACTGCGCGCCGGCAATCTGCGACAGACCGATGGTGCTGACGTAGCAAGTGTCCTTGCCGAACACCTGGTTCATCTCTTCGTATACGCGTTGCGGCTTGACCGGCACGTTGTCGAAGTGGGTCTTGCGCTGCAGGCTGGCTTTACGCTGCTGGCAGTCTTGCAGCCAGGCGCTGCGGTTTTTCAGCTTGCCGGCAGCTTGCCACTCGCGAGCGACTTCGATGAACACGGTCAGCGCGGAAGCGGCGTCGGAGACGATGCCCAGGTCCGGGGTAAATACGCGGCCGATCTGCGTGCCTTCGATGTCGACGTGAATGAACTTGCGGCCTTCGGTGTAGACGTCGACCGAACCCGTGTGGCGGTTTGCCCAACGGTTACCGATGCCCAGTACCACGTCCGATTTCAGCAGGGTCGCGTTGCCATAGCGGTGCGAGGTCTGCAGGCCGACCATGCCCACCATCAAGGGGTGATCGTCCGGGATGGTGCCCCAGCCCATCAGGGTCGGGATGACCGGGATGCCGGTCAGTTCGGCAAATTCCACCAGCAGGTCGCTGGCGTCGGCATTGATGATGCCACCACCGGCCACGAGCAATGGGCGCTCGGCCTGGTCCAGCAGCGCCAGGGCTTTTTCCACCTGAACGCGGGTAGCGCTGGGCTTGGCCAGTGGCAGTGGCTGGTAGGCATCGATGTCGAATTCGATTTCGGCCATCTGTACATCGAACGGCAGGTCGATCAGCACTGGGCCTGGACGACCAGAGCGCATTTCATAGAACGCTTTCTGGAACGCGTAAGGCACCTGGCCCGGCTCCAGAACAGTGGTGGCCCACTTGGTCACTGGCTTGACGATGCTGGTGATATCGACAGCCTGGAAATCCTCCTTGTGCATACGGGCGCGGGGTGCCTGGCCGGTAATGCAGAGGATTGGAATCGAGTCGGCCGAGGCGCTGTAGAGCCCGGTGACCATGTCGGTACCGGCCGGTCCCGAAGTGCCGATGCACACGCCGATGTTGCCGGCCTTGGTGCGGGTGTAGCCCTCGGCCATGTGCGAGGCGCCTTCAACGTGGCGAGCGAGTACGTGATCGATGCCGCCGACCTTTTGCAGGGCGGAGTACAGCGGGTTGATGGCGGCACCGGGGATGCCAAAAGCGGTATCAACCCCTTCACGGCGCATCACCAGAACGGCGGCTTCGATTGCTCTCATTTTGCTCATGGTTTTGTGCCTCTTTACGTTTTGTAATTGTATACAAGTGGCTTTGCGCAGAGTGTATTCACGGCGGACGGCGCAGGTCAATCCATTTTCTCAAGCGCTCGTTTCATTCGTCGGAAGCCCGGTCTACTGTGGCTTTTCGTCGCATGTGGCGCTTTTCGAGAATTATTGTATACAAAAAAATAATCCATTGTGTTCTATTTGTTGCATCGGCCTGCGGCACAACGAAGCAGGCCACCGGCTTTCCGAAAAACAAAATGAGGACGGCACCATGAGCGCTTTAACCTTGAAAGTCGCAGTCAACCTGGTCAACGAGGCCATCAACGCCGCACGGGCAATCTCTGCAGCGCCGCTGGCCATCGTGGTACTGGATGCCGGCGGGCATCTGGTCACTTTGCAACGCGAGGACGGCGCCAGCCTGCTGCGCCCGCAAGTCGCCATCGGCAAGGCCTGGGGCGCCATCGCCCTGGGCAAAGGCTCACGCCTGCTGGCGCTGGACGCCCAACAGCGCCCGGCGTTCATTGCCGCGCTGAACAGCCTGGGACAGGGCAGCGTCGTGCCGGCCCCGGGCGGTGTGCTGATCCGCGATCAGGATGGGAATGTGTTGGGGGCGGTGGGGATTAGCGGGGATCTATCGGATGTTGATGAGCAGTGTGCGATCAATGCGATCGAGGCGCTGGGGTTGAGGGCGGATGCTGGGGTGGCTGCTTGATTGATGGTTGACTGAACTTCCGCCTTCGCGAACAAGCCCGCTCCCACAGGGGAATGCAATCCAAATGTGGGAGCGGGCTTGCTCGCGAAGGCGATCTAGCGGAAACATTAAGCCAAAAGTCTACGCTGCGATTTTGCAGTCGCTGATCTAACCTTTCCTTGATTTCAACATGAGGAAGGGCAATGGAATGCCTGAACTGTCGGCTTCACACCGCCTGCGTATCGGCCGATATACCGAGCAAAACCGCATCTACCTGCTGACTACCAATACCCTGAGGCGAGAACCTGTTTTCAGGGATTACACCTTGGGACGCTTGGTGGTCCACCAATTTAAGCAAGCACAGAATGATGGCTTCGCCGATTCCTTGGCCTGGGTAGTCATGCCCGATCATTTTCATTGGTTGATTCAGTTGAACAAAGGCTCATTGGGACAGCTGATGTGTCAAACCAAATCCTTGAGTACTCGAGCAATCAATGCGGCAAGTGGCAGAACAGGCAGTCTCTGGCAGCAGAGTTTCCATGATCATGCTTTGCGCAAAGAAGCAGATCTGGTGAAATTGGCTCGATATGTGGTGGCCAATCCGTTGCGGGCTGGATTGGTTGAGAAACTCGGCAACTACCCATTGTGGGATGCAATCTGGGTTTGACAGGTGTAACGAGTTGTCTTCATTCGCGAGCAAGCCCGCTCCCACATTTGACCGCTTTCTTCCTAGCGAAACTCGATCAAATGTGGGAGCGGGCTTGCTCGCGAATGGTCGCGCCGCGGTGTATCAGTCCGGCTCACATCCCTTGAGCACCAGCCGGATAATCGTCTGCGCCGCCGCTTCATAATCCTCTTCATCCAGCTTGGCCTTGCCCGTGATGGCGGTGATCTGCCAGTCGAAGTCGGCGTAGGTCTGGGTCGCGGCCCAGATGCTGAACATCAGGTGGTTGGGGTCGATTGGCGCAATCTGTCCACGATCGATCCAGGTCTGGATGCAATCGATGTTGTGCTTGGCCTGGCCGTTGAGCTGTTCGACCAGGTCGGAACTCAGGTGCGGCGCGCCATGCATGATTTCGCTGGCGAAGACCTTGGAAGCGAAGGGCAGGTCGCGAGAGATGCGGATTTTCGAGCGGATATAGCCGCTCAGCACTTCACTGGGCACGCCGTCGGGATTGAACGGTGTCGAAGCCTGCAGAATCGGTTCGATGATGCTTTCCAGGACCTCGCGATAGAGGTTTTCCTTGGATTTGAAGTAGTAGTAGACGTTGGGCTTGGGCAATCCCGCCTTGGCTGCGATATCACTGGTTTTGGTCGCAGCGAAGCCCTTGTCGGCAAATTCTTCGCTGGCGGCACGCAGGATCAGTTGTTTGTTGCGCTCGCGGATGGTGCTCATAAACCAGGGGGTTCCTTGCCTGTACTGGCGGTGGCGCATGGTAGCACCGGCCTTCGGCGAGGCTCAAGAATGCTCCGTGCGGCGTCAGGCCGCGCTATGCTGCACGGCATTCATTCAAGAAGGAAAGCCGATTCATGGCAGGAAGCAGTTTGCTCGTGCTGATCGACGACATCGCAGCCGTACTGGACGATGTGGCGTTGATGACCAAAATGGCCGCCAAGAAGACCGCCGGTGTGCTGGGCGATGATCTGGCGCTCAATGCCCAGCAGGTCAGCGGCGTGCGTGCCGATCGGGAAATCCCGGTGGTCTGGGCGGTCGCCAAGGGCTCGTTTATCAACAAGCTGATCCTGGTGCCGTCGGCACTGGCCATCAGCGCATTCATCCCGTGGCTGGTCACGCCATTGCTGATGTTGGGGGGCGCTTACCTGTGTTTCGAGGGGTTCGAAAAGCTCGCCCATAAATTCCTCCACAGCAAGGCTGAAGACCAGGCCGAACATGCCGAACTGGTCGAGGCAGTGGCGGACCCGGCGGTCGATCTGGTGGCGTTCGAAAAGGACAAGATCAAGGGCGCGATCCGCACCGACTTCATCCTCTCGGCGGAAATCATCGCCATCACCCTCGGCGTCGTGGCCGATTCGGCGCTGACCCAACAAGTGGTCGTGCTCTCGGGCATCGCCATCGTCATGACGATCGGCGTCTACGGGCTGGTGGCCGGCATCGTCAAGCTCGATGACCTGGGCCTGTGGCTGACCCAGAAGCCGGGGCAGATGGCCAAAAGCATCGGCAACGGCATCCTGCGCGCGGCGCCGTACATGATGAAAAGCCTGTCGGTGATCGGTACGGCGGCCATGTTCCTGGTCGGTGGCGGCATCCTCACCCACGGTGTTCCGGTGGTGCATCACTGGATCGAAAGTGTCAGTGCGGGGGCGGGCGGTGCCGGGTTTATCGTACCGACGCTGCTCAATGGGGTGGCGGGGATTGTGGCGGGGGCGGTGGTGTTGGTGGGGGTTATGGCCGTCAGCAAGATCTGGCGAGCAGCCAAAGGTTAAAGCTGTAGGAGCCAGCTTGCTGGCGATTAGCGCTTGAGTCTTGTGTAGACCTTTCGAGCGCTATCGCTGGCAAGCCAGTTCCTACAGGGTGTTTGTGGCCGATGGTATTACTCGGCGATCTGCAATTTGCGCGACTCGGTGTACACGTACCGCACTTTCTCGTACTCGAACGGCGAGTTCAGTTGGCCATAACGGAAGCTGGTCTGGTTGCGTTTGTCGATGCCGCGCAGGATCCAGACTTCTGGATGGTTGGAGCTGACTTCGGACACGTTGAGGAAGTTGATTGCATTCTCGGCGCTGAAGTCGACTGCCAGCCCGCCCGTGTCACGCAGGTTGGACGGTCCCAGGATCGGCAGTACGAAATAGGCGCCGCCCGGTACACCATAGAAGCCCAGGGTCTGGCCGAAGTCTTCGTTCTGACGCGGCAGGCCCATGGCGGTGGCCGGGTCCCACAGGCCGGCGACGCCGACAATGGTGTTAAGCAGGAGCCGACCGGTGATTTCCATCGAACGCTGGCCCTTGAACTGCAACAGGCTGTTCAGCAAGTTCGGTACATCGCCCAGGTTGTTGAAGAAATTGCTGACGCCAGTGCGCAAGAAGCTCGGCGTGATATAGCGATAGCCGTCGACCACCGGCAGGAACACCCACTGATCGAACCGGTAGTTGAAGTGGTAGACACGGCGGTTCCACTGCTCCAGCGGGTCGTAGACATTCAGGGCGCCGAGTGTCGAGCGTTCGAATTCGCGCTGGTCCAGGCCCGGGTTGAACTTGAGTTTGCTCAGGGGTTCCTTGAAACCGTCGCTGTCGATGACGACAGGGGCGTTGGCTTTGCTGTTATCTGCATGGGCAATGCCTGCACTGAGTAACGCGGCGATAAGCAGGAGGTATTTAGCCACGGAAGAACTCCAGCATGGCGTCGCTGTTGACGCGATAGTTAAGGTTGCCGCAATGGCCGCCCAGCGGGTAAACGGTCAGGCGATCGCCAAATGTCTTGCGCAGGAAACCCAGGTCTCCAGGGCCGAGAATCACATCGTCGGCATTGTGCATCACGGCGATTTTCGGGCTGTCATGCAGGTAGTCCTTCAGTGCATACAAGCTCACCTGGTCAATCAGTTGCAGCAGGCTGCCGCCGTCGGTGCGGGCGCGCCACATCGGGATGACCTGTTCAGTGATGTAGCAGTCGAAATCGCACTGCAGTGCTCGCTTGAAGTACGGCGAGAGGCTGGTGCCTTCGGTGATGGGCGTCTTGGGCGGAGTGATCAGGCCACGACGGTTGATCAGGTCCGACGTAAAGGCGATATCGGCGGCTGAAAAGCGGAACGAGGTGCCGATGAGCATGGCCATCTGTTCGTTGCTCAGGTGCTGCTTGGACTGCTGGAAGTCGTAGAGCAGCGCGTCGTTGAGATCGATGTAGCCCTTCTGCTGGAAGTAACGGGTCAGTTTGTTCAGCACCAGCTCATAGAACGTGGTGGTGTTGGTGATGCCCTTGACCTCGGTCTGGACCAGTCGGTCCAGGTTGGTGATCGAGGTGTAGAGATTGACCGGAGGATTGAGCAGCAGCACTTTCTTGAAGTTGAAGCTGCGGCGGGTTTCGTCCAGGTGCGCAACGAATGCCGCATCCAGCGCGCCCAGGCTGTAGCCGGTCAGGTAGTAATCGGTCACCGGCAGTTTAGGGTTTTGCGCCCGCACCGCCTGCATCACCCGATACATGTCTTCGGCGTCGTCCTTGGTGATACCGGGCGTGGCAAAGCGTGAGGCGGCGCTCATGAAGTCGAAGCTGGTGGGCGACGACAATTGCACCACGTGGTACCCGGCCTTGTAATAAAGCTTTTTCAAGTATTCGTTAAGGCTGCTGTCATAGCGCGCGCCCGTGCCGGCGATCAGGAAAATCAACGGCGCGGCTTTATCCTGGGTGGCAATGCGATAGGTGAGCTTCTTCACTGGCCAGAAGTTGTCAGGCAGTTCGAATGCGCGTTCCGGGCGCAAGGTGACGCTGCGATCGGCCTGATCGATGTCGTCGTCCAGAGGCAGCTCGGGGCGCAAATCCGGCGGCGTCGTGGCAATCGTTGCCTCGAACGGGTTGGTCAAGGGGTAGCCATAACTGGCAGCGTCGATATCGACCGCCAGTGCGGACGCACTCAAGATAAGGCCGCCAAACAGGGCGGCGAAGCGCAAGGAACGGAGCATGACTAGATCCCTTAGAGAAGGTGCCGAATGAAGTTCGCAGGCTATGACCACTGGATCCGGGCCAAAGTGCCACGCATCGGCACCAAACAGGCCTTAATTCCGAGTAATAGTAGCGCGACGATACACTTTGCAGTGATTGAATGACCAGTTATCAGTTGTTATTGCTTGCGTCGGGCTGCCGGGGGATTAAGCTGGCCGCCGTTTTTGCGTATTGGAGCGCCCCATGTCCCGCCGTCTGCCCGTGATTCTGTTGCTTGTCCTGTTGCCACTCTGGCTGGCCGCCAGCTATGGCGCGCGTTATGGCTTCATGGAAGATGCGCAGTGGGTCGGTATTTGCGTGGATGAGGCAAGCCGTTGGGAATGCCAGGTGCGTTCGAACCTGGGGCTGATGATTCACTTCCAGGTATTGGGCTGGGGCGCGTTGGCTGCCGCCGTGATCGGCTTTGTGCTGCCCGGGCGGGCAGGCTGGTGGTTGGCGGTGCTGGCGCTGGTGTTCGGGTTTCCGGCATTGGCGTTGTACAACACGACGATGGCGGTGTTTGCGGTGGTGATTGCGGGGTTGCGGTTGGTCAGGGCCTCCCGTAGCACGTGATAGTGAGCTTTCGCGAGCAGGCTCGCTCCCACAGTAGATTTTCAATGAACACAGATTTTGTGTACTGCGAAGATCACAATGTGGGAGCGAGCCTGCTCGCGAAGAGGCCGGATGCAGCGCCAAATCAGCCCTTGCGAACCCGCAAGCTGCGCCACAACGCCGCTACCATCAATCCACTCACCGCCGCCCAACCCCAGGCCTGCTGGTTGTGCAAACCTTCCTGATAAAGCTGAGGTGCAATACCGGCGCCAATGATGAAGGTCAGCAAGGCAATCTCCCGACGCGGCACACTGACCGGGCGGCATAGATAAACCAGCGCCGGCACGATGAACGCAACGCTGGGGAAGCTGCGATAGCGCGGATCAAATACCAGTTCAAGCATCGTTACCGCCGCGGCAAATCCTGCCACTGCCAGTATCCAGCCAGCGCGGCGCTCCAGCGCATTGAACGCCCAGCCACGCCAACCGGAGCGAGGACTCAAGGTTAGCGCGGCGTGGGCCAGCACCAGCACATTCAACGCGGTCAGCAACGCGACCCACAACCATTCGCTGGTAAAGCGCGTGGTGACCCGTGCCAGGTCGCCCCAGGCGCCTATCGCGCAAGCCGCCAGTGCACCGAGCAGTGGCAGGACCAGGGCAGAGCGCGTGTTGTTCACGCGTCCGCCAAGAAACAGTGTGCCAAGGAAGATGAACCCACCCACCACCAGCCACTGCGACCAGTACGGCACATTGGTCACCGGTCCTGCGAGCACGCCCTTGTCCTGGCGATCGGCATCGAACAGTCCCCAGTAACCGCCGACCGCGCCCTCGCTGGCACGTTTCCACGGCTGGTCGAAGGCTTCGATGAGGTTGTAGTGCCAACCATTTTGTTCGGCCATGGCGACAAAACCACGAATGAACCTGGCTTCGTTGACCCGGCTCGGCAGGGCGGTTTCACGCTGGCGGCCTTCGCTTGGCCAGCCGGTTTCGCCAATCATCACGTCCTTGGGTGCGAACTTGTTGCCGAACACCTGGCGCACTTGCGCTACATGTTGCAGTGCGGCATCGATGTTCGACGGATCATCTTCCCAGTAAGGCAGCAAATGGATAGTCAGGAAGTCCACGGCCGGTGCGATCTCCGGGTGCTTGAGCCAGAACTCCCAGACATCGGCATAGGTAACGGGTTGCTTGACCTGGCTTTTGACCTTGTTGATAAGCCTGACCAACTGAGCGCCGGTGACTTCCTTGCGCAGCAGGGTTTCGTTGCCGACGATCACAGCACTGACCACGTCTGCGTTGGCGTTGGCCGAGGCGATCAGCAGGTCGACTTCTTTTTCGGTGTCCGCCGGGTTGCTGTTGATCCAGGCGCCGATCATCATTTTCAACCCATGCTTGCGCGCCAGATCGGGTAGCGCCTCGAGCCCCGTCATCGAGTACGTGCGGATGCATTCGAAGCGCGTTGCCAGCAGTGCGAGGTCCGCATCCATGCGCTCGGGACGCAGGTTGAATGGCACGTCGAATGGCGACTGGTCCTTGTCGAACGGGGTGTAGGAAGCGCATTGCAGCTTGTGCGTGGCACTGGCGACGTCCGGCAGGATCACCGGTTTGCCCAGGCCATACCAGAAGCCGCCGAGGGCAAACAGCCCCAGCAGGCAAGCAAATAGATAAGCAAAAAAAGGAAAACGGGATGTCGCGGACATGGTCAGGCCGTGTGGGAGCAAAGCGGCGCATGTTACCTGCATTTATCTCCCGCTTGGTGGCCTGCATGATTTTGACATGCAAAGTTCGGGCGGATTGCCCGGAACGGTTGTCTGGCGCGGGATTAATGGCGTTCTGATGTCGTTTCTCGCTGCCTTGAGGTCGCTGGCAGAGCAGGTCGCCGATAGCGTCAGGTTGATGATCGCAACTGTCAGTACTCCACTGATGATCGAACGAGTTTGCGGTGGGGCGTGATGGGGGCGCTGTGCACTATAACTATACGTTGACGCGACTCGGCATCCGTCGAGCGCAGCACTTTCGGGGAAGTAACGATGAAGATGCGACGACTTTTAGGCGCAGGTGCCGCTCTGGTGCTTGCGATGGGCTCCACATTCGCCAATGCCGAGAACAAGACCCTGAGCATCGGCTACGTTGACGGCTGGTCCGACAGCGTTGCTACCACTCACGTGGCCGCTGAGGTGATCAAGCAGAAGCTGAATTACGACGTGAAGCTGCAAGCCGTCGCCACCGGGATCATGTGGCAGGGCGTGGCCACCGGGAAACTCGACGCCATGCTGTCGGCCTGGCTGCCAGTGACCCACGGCGATTACTGGGCCAAGAACAAGGACCAGGTCGTCGACTACGGTCCGAACTTCAAGGACGCCAAGATCGGCTTGATCGTGCCGGAGTACGTCAAGGCCAAGTCGCTTGAAGACCTGAAGACCGATGACAGCTTCAAAAAACGCATCGTTGGCATCGACGCCGGTTCAGGCGTGATGCTCAAGACCGAGCAGGCGATCAAGGACTACGACCTGACCGGTTATCAACTCAAGGCCAGTTCCGGCGCCGGCATGATTGCCGAGCTGACCCGCGCCGAGAAGAAAAACGAATCCATCGCCGTGACCGGCTGGGTGCCGCACTGGATGTTCGCCAAGTGGAAACTGCGCTTCCTGGAAGACCCGAAAGGCGTGTACGGCGCGGCTGAAACCGTGAACAGCATCGGCAGCAAAGAGCTGGCGACCAAGGCACCGGAAGTGGCCAAGTTCCTGAAGAACTTCCAGTGGGCTTCGAAAGACGAAATCGGCGAAGTCATGCTGGCGATCCAGGAAGGTGCCAAGCCTGAGGCAGCGGCGAAGGATTGGGTAGCCAAGCACCCGGAGCGCGTGGCTGACTGGATCAAGTAATAGCTGCACCGCCGTACCCTGTGGGAGATTCTATGGTTGAGGTGAAGCCCTCAACTTGTTTTCGGTTGGT
>NZ_JASCAE010000071.1:0-53283 GCF_029967975.1 Pseudomonas sp. V98_8 | reverse complement strand
CCTTGTCCCTCCTCCTCCCTTCAAGTCCTACCATACAAGCGAGCCTGCTCGCGAAAGCGGTGGGTCAGTCGACATCGATGGTGGATGTCAGTACGTATTCGCGAGCAGGCTCGCTCCCACAGGGGGATTGCGGGGCTCCAGAGGTTAGCGCGCGGCCACGGCTTGCGCCGTGGCATCGGTGAAATCGAACACCTTGCCGCCCTGGGCCGTGGCGAATTGCTGGGCCTGGCCCTTGAGCAGAAACGCGCTGAGGCGTCCTTTCGCATCGCTGGCAAACCACGCCTGGTCGGCCAGCAACTTGATCCCGCTGTCACTGGCCTGGGCATACACGGCGCGGATGTTCTTGCCTTCCTGCTTCAGCGCGGCCAGCGCGGTGAATGCCGCTTGCGCCGAGGCGTACTGACGGACTTTCGGCTCGCCGCGCACCCAGATCTCGGCCACCTGGCTGAAGTCGGTGATGGCCTGGCCACTGCCTGCATCGACGGCCTTGAGCGGCGTCTGCTCGTAATTCGCCAACTGCGCGCTGTAGTCCAGATTGGACGCCTTGAACGCGGCGCGAATGTATTGGTCGTCGATGAAGGTATTCAGGTCAAGACCGCGATCAGCCTTCTTCAATAGCTTGAGGGTGTCGATGGCGGTGCCGACGGCCTGGCGGTATTCCGGTTTCCAGGTCAGGTCGCGGGTCTGCACGCCGAGCGGGCCGTGGAACAGGTAGTTGACCTCGGCATCGACCCCGGTGACCTTGGCGATCAACTCGCTGTACTTCTCGGGCTCGGCGGCCAGCAGTTGGTTGGCTTCGATGCTCGCGCGCAGGTAGGCGACGACGATTTCCGGGTATTTTTTCGCATAGGCCTGGTCCACCAGCGCACCGTGGAAGGTCGGCGCGCCAGCCTGGGAACCGTCGTAGATCTTGCGTGCGAACCCCCGGCTCGGGAACAGTTCGGCGAACGGCACGAAGTCGGCATGGGCGTCGATCTTGCCGGCCTGCAACGCGGAACCGGCGACTTCCGGTGGCTGGGCAATGATGTTCACGTCCTTGAGCGGGTCCCAACCCTGGGCCGCCACAGCGCGCAGCAACATGCCATGGGCAGTGGACGCGAACGGAACGGAAATGGTCTTGCCCTTGAGCTCGGCCAGTGACTGCACGCCCGACGCGCTCGGCACCACGATGCCGTTGCCACTGCCCTGGGTGCTGCCCGACAGCACGCTGATGAACAGGCTGTGCTTGCCGGCGGTTTCAAACGCCACGCCGTTGAACGACCCGGGGAAATCGGCCATGGCGCCGAAGTCGAGCTTGCCGGCGACCATCTCATTGGTCAGCGGCGCGCCGCTGGTGAAGTTCTTCCACTGAACCTCGTACTTGGCGTCCTTGTACTGGCCATCGTGGGGCAGGTATTTGTCCAGCAGGCCCAGCTCGCGGATCAACAGGCCGCCCGCGGCGCAATTGATGGTGGTGTCCTGGGTGCCGATGGCGATGCGGATGGTTTCGGCTTGCGCCGACAAGGTGAATGAGGCCAGTACCAGACCGGCCAAAGCTGCGCGCAATATCATGAGTGTTTCCCCTCGAATCATTCATAGGATGTTCGTCTCCGCCACGATCAGGGCGTGGTGGGAAACGAGGGGTGTTTTTCAATTCAGCGTCCGGTGTTGCCGGATGGCATTTGGGTTGTCTTGGCAGGCCTCATCGCGGGCAAGCCCGGCTCCCACAGGTTTTCCGGTGTACAGAAGACTTGCGGCTGGCGTCGATCCACTGTAGGAGCCGGCTTGCTGGCGATGGCGGTCTGCCAGTCGATAAATCAGTTGCCTGATCCACCGCTATCGCCAGCAAGCCGGCTCCTACAGGTTCGGTGTTTCAGCGCAACAAATAGGGAATGTCTACTTTCACCGCCCCGGTCGGGCAATCCTTTTCGCACGGCATGCAGTACCAGCATTCATCGAAGGCCATGTAGGCTTTTTGCGTGGCCGGGTTGATCGCCAGCAAGTCCATCGGGCAGACGTCGACGCACACCGTGCAGCCCTTGTGGGCGATGCAAAGGTCCTCGTCGACGGTGACCGGTGCATTGGAGCGAAAGAATATTTCCTGGGGTTGGTAGGCCATTTCACGGTTTCTCTCTAGTGTCATGCTCAAGCCGCGTCGGCACCGACCCGCAACCGGTCGTAGGCCTGCATCTCGTCGGCGTCCAGCGGGATGATGTAAGGTTCGACGGCTTTCTTGAAACTGGTCATCACGCCGTTTTCGCCCTTCTTCAAGTGGCAATGGCAGAACCAGTCTCTGTCGTTGCGTTGCGGGTGGTCGACCCGATAGTGGTAAAGCCCCCAGCGACTTTCGGCGCGGAACAATGAAGCACGGGCAGCCATTTCGGCGCAGTCGCGAATCATGCTGACTTCCATGGCGCGCATCAGTTCGTGGGCGTTGTGGGCCTTGATCTGATCCAGGTCACGCTGGATGTCGCTGAAGCGTTGCAGGCCGATCTGCATCTTCTTCGTCACTTTCGGCGGCTGCAGGTAGTCGTTGACGAAGCGGCGCAGCTTGTACTCGACCTGGGCCGGTGGCAGGCCGTGTTCGCGGTCAAGGGGTGCGTAGACTCGCTGCTTTTCAATTGCGATCTGTTCGGCATCGAGCGCGGAAAACTCGCGTCCGGCGACAAAGTCCGCCGCGTTGGTGCCGGCAAACCAGCCATAGGTGAACGCACCGAGCATGTAGTTGTGCGGCACCGCGGCCATGTCACCGGCCGAATACAGGCCCTTGACCGAGGTCTCGGCCTTCTCGTTGACCCACACGCCCGACGCCGAGTGTCCGCTGCAAAAACCGATCTCGGAGATGTGCATCTCGACCATCTGCGTGCGGTAGTCGGTGCCGCGATTGGCGTGGAACTGACCGCGACTCGGGCGCTCGTTGCTGTGCAGGATCTCTTCGATGTTCTGGATGGTTTCTTCGGCCAGGTGATCAAGCTTGAGGAACACCGGGCCGTTGCCACTTTCCAGCTCCTGGTGGAACTCCCACATCATCTGGCCGCTCCAGTAGTCGCACTCGATGAAGCGCTCGCCCTTATTGTTGGCGGTGTAGCCACCCAAGGGACCGGTGACGTAGGCGCAGGCCGGGCCGTTGTAGTCCTTGATCAGCGGGTTGATCTGGAAGCATTCCAGGTTCGCCAGTTCGGCTCCGGCGTGGTAGGCCATGGCGTAACCGTCGCCGGCATTGGTCGGGTTTTCGTAGGTGCCCATCAGGTAACCCGAAGCCGGCAGGCCCAGGCGTCCGGCGGCACCGCAGGCGAGGATCACGGCCTTGGCCTTGATCACATGGAAGTCGGCCGTGCGGCAATCGAAGCCCATCACGCCGTTGACGGCGCCCTCTTCGTCCTTGAGCAAACGGGTGCAGACCAGGCGATTGGTAATGCTGACCCGCGCCCGCTTCAACTGGCGATACAGGACTTTCTTGATGTCGTGGCCTTCCGGCATCGGCAGCACGTAGGCGCCCATGTGGTGGACCTTTTTCACCGCGTAGTCGCCGGTCTCGTCTTTCTCGAACTTCACGCCCCAGCGGTCCAGCTGTGAGAGGGTCTCGAAACTGTGGGTCGCGTAGGCATACACCGCAGCCTGATTGACGATGCCGTCGTTGGCGATGGTGATTTCCTTGGTGTACTGCTCCGGCGTGGAGTGGCCGGGAATGATCGCGTTGTTGAGGCCGTCCATGCCCATGCTGATCGCGCCGCTGCGCTTGACGTTGGCCTTGTCGATCAACAATACCCGCAGATCGCGGTTGCGCTCCTTGGCCTTGATCGCCGCCATCGGCCCGGCCGTGCCGCCGCCGATCACCACGATGTCGTATTCCTGTTCGAGAGTCGTTCGGGTCATGCCTGCGCCCCTTTTTGCCGGTCGATCCGCAGGCGGTACTGGAAGGCATCGCCACGGTAGTAAAGGTGTTCGAAGTCCACTGGGCGGCCTTCGGCGTCGTGGGTCAGGCGCTCGATGCGCATGATCGGCGAGCCCGCCTCGACGTTCAGCGCCTGGGTCAGGTCGCTGTCGGCCAGTACTGCATCGATGGCCAGGTCGGCGTGACCGAGGGACAGTCCGCAGTCGTTTTCCAGGATCAGGAAAATGTCGCGGGTTACCAGATCGGCCTTCTCCAGACGCTCGCCAAGGGCTTTGGGCAGGTAAGTGATTTCCAGCGAAATCGGTTCGCGGTTGATCAGGCGAACCCGCTTGATCTGCGCCACGGTCTCGCCTTCGGCGACCTGCAAGCGATCGGCGACCAGCTTGTCGGCAGCGATGAACTTGAAGCTGCGCAGGCGGTTGATCACCTCATATCCGCGACCGGTCATGGACTCGGCCAGGCCTTGCAAGGTGCTGACGTTCTGGAAGGTTTTCGGCTTGGCGACGAAGGTGCCCTTGCCGTGGATCTTGAAGATCAGCCCTTCCTTCTGCAGATCGCCAAGGGCCTGGCGCACCGTGATGCGACTGACCTTGAACAGCGCACCGAGCTCGCTTTCGGAAGGCATCTGGCTGTCTTGCGGGTATTCACCGTCGAGGATGCGCGCACGCAACACATCGCGCAGTTGGGTGTGCAGCGGAACGCTACTAAGCGATAGAACGTTATCGGTCATGAAGATCACTTGTCATAACGAGTTATGACGTGATCTTAGAGTTCTAAGGAATGGCTGAGAAATACTGTTTGGGCATAAGGTTAGATGGAGATCAAAAGATCGCAGCCTTCGGCAGCTCCTACAGGTTTATGCGTTCCACCTGTAGGAGCTGCCGAAGGCTGCGATCTTTTGCTTTTACTCAGCCGATGCGCATGGCGCGCAGGTCCAAACGACCATCCTTCAGTGGCGGGCACCAGTAGTAGCCGCCGGTGATCGGCCGGCTGATGCGGTACAAGCCGTCAGTGATTCCGTCTTCCAGGCCGCTCATGCGGCGCAGCTGGACTTCGAAGGCGTCGAGGGAAAAACCGAAGGCCAGGAACATCAACCCGGCACGCTCGCCTTCGATCCACGGCATCGAGCGGCGAACCACGAACGCCTCAGGGGCAAAGCTCTCCTGGGCGGTGCGTTTGACGTGGGCCGAGATCGGTGCGTCGTCGAGTTCTTCGTTATCGCTCAGGCGACGGCCCATGATGTCATCCGTCTCATGGGACGCCATTGCACGAAAGCCCTTGAGGTCATGCTGCCATTGCTGGAGCGCGGCAAAGCTGCCGCCCACCATGCCTTCGGCGCCTTCACCCACCAGCGCGGCGGCCGCGGCAGCTTCGTCACGGGGGTTTTCAGTGCCGTCTTCGTAACCGGTCAGGTCATGGCCGTCACGGTGACGGAAACCCTCGGTCACTTGCACCAGGCGCAGGGCCGGGGCCAACGCTGCTTCGAAGGCGTGGCTGCGGTTGAGCAGTTCGCCACGGTCGGTACCGTGCAACCAGCACCAGAGCGCCTGTTGCGTCGACGGGTTGTCGACGCCGACACCGCTCAGCGCTGGAAACGCCCGCAAGCCTTCGACATGCCCGCCGAGGGCCTTGACCAGGGACTCACCGAAGCCGACCACCGCCGATTTGCCATCCACCAGTTGCGTCAGCTTGTCCAACGCAGCCGGCAGCGCCGCGGCCGATTCCAGGGCGAAGAACATGTGACGGGCGAGAGGCGGAACAGGGGTGGCAAGAATGCCCGGCTGGTAGTGACTCATGTGAACTCCTTATGAAAGAGCGCGGAGTTTAACCTCGGCACCAGCCATTGTGTGCTCCCAGGTCAAAAGATCGCGTTTCACCCCAACGCCGATTGCGGTCTACGCTTGAAGCACAATAATCACACCTTCACCCCTCTATTCTGCCCATCAGCGCTCGATTGCAGTTAAAAAAACTCATCAACAAGGCGTATAACCCTTGAACTGGATTCTTCAACGGCTAGCCATAAGCGCACGGCTGACATTACACACGGGGTAGCGACATGACGACCGCACAGATTCTTGGCAACCTGTTTCCCGACGCCGGCAGCATCCCGGAAAAATACCGTCTCGACGGCCAGACCGAACAACGCGAGTACCTGGTCGATGGCGTATTGAAAACCTGGCCAGGTCCACTCGCCCAGGTGCGCAGCCCGGTTTACCTGAGCGGCCCTGATGGCGATGAACAAGTCATCCTCGGCAGCACGCCGTTGCTGGATGCCGCCACCGCCTTGACCGCCCTCGACGCCGCCGTGCGTGCCTATGACCGCGGCCAGGGTTTGTGGCCGACCCTGCGCGTGGCCGAGCGCATCCAGCATGTCGAGACCTTCCTGGGGCGCATGCGTGAACAGCGCGAAGCGGTGGTGAAGCTGCTGATGTGGGAAATCGGCAAGAACCTCAAGGATTCGGAAAAAGAGTTCGACCGTACCTGCGATTACATCGTCGACACCATCAACGCCCTCAAGGAACTCGACCGCCGCTCCAGCCGCTTCGAACTGGAGCAGGACACTCTCGGTCAGATCCGTCGCGTACCGCTGGGCGTGGCGCTGTGCATGGGGCCCTACAACTACCCGCTGAACGAAACCTTCACCACGCTGATCCCGGCGCTGATCATGGGCAACACCGTAGTGTTCAAGCCGGCCAAGCTTGGCGTGCTGCTGATTCGCCCGTTGCTGGAGGCCTTCCGCGACAGCTTCCCGGCCGGGGTGATCAACGTGATCTACGGCAGCGGGCGTGAGACGGTCAGCGCGCTGATGGCCAGCGGTAACATCGATATCTTTGCCTTCATCGGCACCAACAAGGCCGCCAGCGACCTGAAGAAGTTGCACCCGCGCCCTCACCGCTTGCGCGCGGCATTGGGACTCGACGCGAAAAACCCCGGCATCGTCCTGCCGGAGGTGGACCTGGACAATGCGGTGACTGAAGCGCTCACCGGCTCCCTGTCATTCAACGGCCAGCGCTGCACCGCCCTGAAGATCCTGTTTGTCCACGAAGACGTGGTCGAGGCCTTCATCGAGAAATTCAACGCCAAACTGGCCACGCTCAAACCCGGCATGCCGTGGGACAGTGGCGTGGCGCTGACACCGTTGCCGGAGTCGGGCAAGGTCGATTACCTGCACTCGCTGGTGGCCGATGCCGTGGGCAAGGGCGCGAAAGTGGTCAACCCCAATGGCGGCGAGGCGCGCGCGTCGTTCTTCTACCCCGCCGTGCTGTACCCGGTGACGCCGCAGATGCGGGTCTACCAGGAAGAACAATTTGGCCCGGTGGTGCCGATCGTGCCCTATCGTCATCTGGACACGGTGATCGACTACGTCCTCGAATCGGACTTCGGCCAGCAACTGAGTATCTTCGGCACCAACCCGGTGGCGGTCGGTCGACTGGTCGACACCTTCGCCAACCAGGTCGGGCGCATCAACCTCAACGCCCAATGCCAGCGCGGCCCGGACACCTATCCGTTCAATGGCCGGAAAAACTCCGCCGAGGGCACGCTGTCGGTGCACGACGCCCTGCGGGTGTTTTCCATTCGCACGCTGGTGGCGACCAAATTCCAGGAGACCAACAAGGATCTCATCAGCGAGATCATCAGCGGCCGCAGTTCAAGCTTCCTGACCACTGACTACATCTTCTGAGGAGAGCCGACCTGAGCGCATCCACGGCTGTTCGCTTGCCACCGCTACTGCGCCAATTACTGCGTCCGCTATTGGACCCGTACCAGCGCTATCGCCACGCGCGGATGATCCATGCCGTGCGCGTGTCGCTCGGGTTGCTGGCGACGATCCTGCTGACCACCGGCATCCACCTGCCCCACGGCGAGTGGGCCTCGGTGACGATGCTGGTGGTGATCGGCGGCTTGCAGCACCATGGCAACATCGGCAAGAAAGCGGCCGAACGGGCCATCGGCACTCTGGTCGGGGCGGCTATCGGCCTGATCCTGGTGGTGCAACAGTCCTGGCTCGGGATGCCGTGGCTGACCTATTTCGCCATGGCGGTGGTGTGCGGATTCTTCTCGTACCATGCCATCGGCAAAGGCGGATACACTGCGTTGCTGGCTGGCATAACCGTATTCATCGTCGCCGGGCATGGTGACAATCCGGTCACTGACGGGTTGTGGCGTGGGGTGGATATCCTGATCGGTATTGCCCTGGCCCTGGCATTTTCCTTCGCCCTGCCGCTCTATGCGGTCTATTCCTGGCGGTACAACCTGGCAGATGCCCTGCGTGACTGCGCGGCGGTCTACGGTCGCATCATCACCGGCCAATCGGTGACTGGCGACGAACACCTAAGGCTGATGGGGCGACTGAACACCGTGATGGTACAACTGCGCTCCCTGATGCCATCGGTGTCCAAGGAGGTGAAGATTTCCATGAACGAGCTCGATGCCATTCAACGTCAGCTGCGCCTGTGTGTCAGCACCCTTGAGATACTGGGCAATACCCGACCGGATGCCAGCGACCTGCAATCGGCCTTGAAGGCAGAGCATCGACTGATTCGCGTGCAACTGATGGCCATGGCCCGGGCGCTGAAATCCGGTGGCACCCACCGGCTGGAGCGCCCCGTGGCGCTACCGATGGTCAGGCTCGATGTGCCGGTCTACAACGCCCTGGACGGTTACCGATTGTTGACTGAGCAACTGCTTGCCAACATTGGCGAGATGCGCCAGCGACTGGCCAGGACGGCGCCGCGCTGGAACATCTGAAACACCTTACGAGGTAACGGTGCGCCGCAACTTCAAGCTCCAGCCCTGCTGCATGCCGGCCGCGGCCAGCAGGATCGCGGCCACCCCGATCCATTGCAGCGGTTCCAGGCGATGGCCGAAGGCAAACCAGTCGACGAAAATCGCCGCGATCGGGTAGATGAACGACAGCGCGCCGGTCAATGCCGTCGGCAGTTTCTGGATCGCGCCGTACAACAGCACGTACATCACGCCAGTGTGCACGATGCCCAAGGTGACGAGGCTGCCCCAGGCACTCGGCTCCTGCGGCAGGGCCGAAAGGTGCGCGAATGGTGCTAGCAGCAATACGCCGGTGCTGACCTGGACCAATGCAATCAGATGGGGTGGCGTACCGGTCAGGCGCTTGATGATCAACGCGGCAATCGCATAGAGGAACGCGGCGCCCAAGGCCAGAACGATACCTATCAAGTACTCGTTACCGCTCTCGCCCTCCCCGCCATGTGCGCTGACGATCGCCAGCATGCCGAGAAACGAAACGCCCAGCCAGGCCAGTTTCTGCAGGGTGATTTTCTCGTTGAGAAACACCGCCGCCAGCCCCACCAGCATGAACGGCTGGACGTTATAGACCGCCGTACCGATGGCTATCGAGGCCCGGGAATAAGAGGCGAACAACAACACCCAGTTGCCGACGATCGCCACACCGCTGAGCACCGCCAACAGGAAAGTGGTACGGGTGAGGATACCAGGACGAAGAAAGCCGAACGCCGCACAAATCAGCAGCAGCGCACCGGCCCCGAACAGGCAGCGCCAGAACACCACGTCCAGCACCGGTTGCCCGGACACCAGCACGAACCAGCCGATGGTCCCGGAGATCAGCATGGCGGCGGTCATTTCGAACGAGCCGCGACGTATTGAGTTGTCCATCATCAGACTCCTGTGGTTGATGGGCAAAGTATGCCAATCGACCGGGGCGCTGCTCCAGCGCAAAAAGCAGGCTAAACTTCGAATTTGCCTTTTATGCGAAGGCGATTTTGCAAAACTGCCTAATAGAGGTTTCGCCATGACCGATGACATCGACCAGGTGCTGATCACCGCCTTGATGGAGGACTCACGACGTTCGCTCAAGGCCCTGGCGCAAATCAGCGGCCTGTCCTCACCCAGCGTTGCCGAGCGCCTGCGGCGTCTTGAAGAGCGCGGTGTGCTCAAGGGCTATACCGTGGAAATCGACCCGAAATGCTTCGGTTATCAGCTGCAGGCCATCGTGCGCATTCGCCCGCTGCCCGGCCAGTTGCAGGAAGTGGAACGGCAGATCATGGCGATTCCCGAGTTCACCGAGTGCGACAAGGTCACCGGTGACGACTGCTTCATCGCCCGCCTGCATGTACGCTCGATGGAACAACTGGACACCCTGCTCGACCGCCTCAACACCCACGCCGAAACCAACACCGCCATCGTCAAGAAAACCCCGGTCAAGCGGCGCCTGCCACCAATGGCCTAGCCGCCGGTACTGCGCCGGGCATAAAAAAACCCGCCGAAGCGGGTTTTTTCAATCATGGTAGGCGATCAATCATCGCGACCCATGATGCCAAACAGCTGCAACAAGCTGATGAACAGGTTGTAGATCGATACATACAGGCTGATGGTGGCCATGATGTAGTTGCGCTCGCCGCCGTGGATGATGGCGCTGGTCTGGAACAGGATGCAGACCGAGGAGAACAGCACGAAGCCCGCGCTGATCGCCAGTTGCAGGCCGCTGATCTGGAAGAAGAAGCTGGCAACCACCGCACCCAGCAACACGAAGAAACCCGCCGTGATGAAGCCACTGAGGAAACTCATGTCCTTGCGCGAGATCAGCACGTAGGCCGACAGGCCACCGAACACCAGGGCTGTCATGGCAAAGGCCGAGCTAACCACTTCGGCGCCGCCCTGCATGCCCAGGTAACGGTTGAGGATCGGGCCGAGCAGGAAACCCATGAAACCGGTCAGGGCAAAGGCCGATACCAGGCCCCAGGCGGAATCACGAAGCTTGTTGGTGAGGAAGAAAAGGCCGTAGAAGCCGATCAGCACCACGAAAATGTTCGGGTAGCCGACACGCATCTGCTGGGCAACGTAAGCCATCACACCACTGAAGGCCAGCGTCAGTGCCAGCAAGCCGTATGTGTTGCGCAGGACGCGGCTAACCTCTAGCTGCTCAGCCTGCACGCTGTTATTCACTGCGTAATCCTGTTCGCGCATGGCGACACTCCTGTTGGTTTGAAACGTTCAGTCGCAAAGATCATAACAGACGCCCTGTAACAAGCTATGCAGAGAGTTTGACAGTGTGTTTCATTCAGGTATTATGGCGCCCGCAACACAAACGGAGGTGTGGCCGAGTGGTTTAAGGCAACGGTCTTGAAAACCGTCGACTGTAACAGGTCCATGAGTTCGAATCCCATCGCCTCCGCCATCTTTATACGACAAAGCCCTGATTATTCAGGGCTTTGTCGTTTCCGGGATTTGGATTTCCCTTTCGGTGCTTCTGTGAAACAAGGAGGTTGCATGAACAACATGGACACGATAAAGCTGATGCTTGCGCTGCTGGCGATCACGACCAGTGGTGTTGTACTGGCCGCAGAAAAAACCTTTGCGCTGACCGCATTCAACAGCGTTGAGGCCCGACAGGGTGTGAACCTGTCGATCAAATGCGCTGCAGCGTCATCAATGGTGGTCTCAGGCTCTGCCGATACGCTGAACAAGCTTCAGGTGTCGACAGACAACAAGGCGTTATTGCTGGTGAATGACGCAGCGGAAAACGTTCGCGTCGTCTCCCCTACCCTGGATATCACGCTATATACCAGCGCGCCACTGACGGGGCTGACGGGAAAAGCAGGGGTTAAAATCGTGGCACCTGCCTGTGCCGTCGATCCGTCCAGGTTGACGGTGGCAGGCAGCAGGGGCACTGACATCCAGATCGAGGGCAAGACGGGTGAACTGGTCCTTGACCTGGCGATGGGCAGCACCTTTAACAAAAAACCGTTGCCCTTCACTGCGGATGTGGCGAATGTGCGCATGAGCATGGGGGCGGCCTCATCCCTGTGCCATATCCCCCGGATCAACAGTAGCCTGTCTGCCGGCGCACGGATGTCTGTCAGTCCATCGGCTCAGGTCGACAACAGCGCCGCAGGCGCCTACGCCAGCGAAATTTCAACCTCCGAGTGTATGTAAACGACAGGAATGAACAGGCCACTCTCCGCTTGATGGAAAACGGGACGAATTGTTCCGTTTGTGGCCCCCCTGCCTTTACCTCCTTTTACACTCCTTTACACCCTTCACAGCCTTACATCTGTAAAAGTTCAACCGAGCGCTTTGGACGCGGGCCCCCTGCATCCCCCGGCACCGTTAGTCTGGCGGTGGCGGATACGACGCCTGCCCGCAAACCCTCAAAGCAGCCACTCAATGGCAAAATCCGCTTACCCAGATCATTTCGGAGATCACAATGCTTCGCGTGTTTGAACGAAGGCTCGATCCATTCCCTCCCGACGAAGCACCGCCGCCGCCTGTCGGCCTGATGCGGTTCCTGTGGGCCTGCACGCGCGGCGCCCGCGGTTACATCCTTCTGCTTGCGCTGCTCAGCGCCAGTGTGTCGATCTACGAAGCCTGGTTGTTTTCCTTTCTTGGGCAGGTCGTGGACCTGCTCTCGACCTGGCAGGCCGGTGGCGATGCGAACGGGCAGGAAAGTTCTGTGCTGTGGGGTATCGCGATAGTGTTGCTCACCAGCATTGGGCTGGTGGCGCTTCGTACCATGGTGCAGCACCAGATATTGGCCATCAACCTGCCATTGCGGCTGCGCTGGGACTTCCATCGGCTGATGCTGCGGCAAAGCCTTTCGTTCTTTTCCGATGAGTTCTCCGGTCGGGTCACTACCAAGGTGATGCAGACTGCACTGGGCGTGCGCGAAGTCTTGTTCACCCTCATCGAAATCGCGCCCGGCATTGGCGTTTATTTCATTGCGATCATCGCACTGGCCGGCGGCTTCGCCCTGAAACTCATGCTGCCTTTTATTGCCTGGGTCGCGTTGTTCGGGCTGGCCATGCTGTACTTTGTGCCGCGCCTGGGGCGAGTCGGGCAGGAACAGGCCCATGCGCGATCGTCGATGACGGGGCGTATTTCAGATGCCTACAGCAACATCACCACCGTGAAACTGTTCTCGCACTCCAATCGTGAAGCACATTTTGCGCGCGCGGCGATGGAGGACTTCAAGCAAACCGGCTTCCGCCAGATGCGCCTGGTCAGCCAGTTCGAGATCGTCAACCAGGCGCTGGTGGTGATGTTGATCATGGCCGCTGGCGGCTATGCCCTGTGGCTCTGGCACCAGGGCGAGGTCGGCGCGGGAGCGGTGGCGGCAATCACGGCCATGGCGTTGCGGATCAATGGCATGTCGCACTGGATCATGTGGCAAATGGCTTCGCTGTTCGAAAGCATCGGCACCGTGCAGGATGGCATGGCAACCCTGACCCGTGGCCCCAAGGTGCAGGATGCACCGAACGCTGGCGTACTGGTGCCCTCTGGCGGCGCGGTGACCTTTGACAACGTGAGTTTCAACTACAACGGTGAACGCCAGGTGCTCGACGGATTGAGCCTGACCATCCACCCAGGCGAAAAAATCGGCCTGGTGGGCCGTTCCGGCGCAGGCAAATCGACGCTGATCAATCTGCTGCTGCGCTTCTATGACGTCGACAGCGGTGAGATTCGCATCGACGGGCAAAACATCGCTCAGGTGACACAAGACAGTCTGCGCGCCGCTATCGGCATGGTCACCCAGGACACGTCCCTGCTGCACCGCTCGATTCGCGACAACATCGCCTACGGTCGCCCGGACGCGACCGACGCCCAGGTGCGCAGTGCCGCGATCAATGCCCAAGCCGACGGGTTCATCAGCCAACTGAGCGATCGGCAAGGCCATAGTGGTTATGACACCCTGGTGGGTGAGCGCGGCATCAAGCTCTCGGGCGGCCAGCGCCAACGCATTGCCATCGCCCGGGTGATGCTCAAGAACGCCCCGATCCTGCTATTGGACGAGGCCACCAGTGCCCTGGACTCTGAAGTCGAGGTCGCCATCCAGGAAAGCCTCGATGAAATGATGCAGGGCAAGACCGTCATCGCCATCGCGCACCGGTTGTCGACGATTGCGGCCATGGATCGGCTCATCGTCATGGACGAGGGACGCATCATCGAGCAGGGTACCCATGCGCAATTGCTGGCAAAAAACGGCACCTACGCGCGGCTGTGGCAGCATCAAAGTGGCGGCTTCCTGGGAGAGGATCAGGGGGTGGCTGAGGCGATGGATCAGGCGTGAGAGTGAATGGCGAGAGCGAACGCCGCCGATGGTCGTAGCATCTCGCTTGCCAACGGCCCGTGGCTAAGCTTAATGAATCGGGGTGAATTGAAACCTGGGGGCTCCCAAAGGAGACGACCATGTATGCAGTGATAAGAACCTACCTGGGTACAGGAGCCAAGCAACTTTTCGACCTGTTGGAACAGCGCCAGACCGACGTTGAAGCGCTCCTGCGGACAGTGCCTGGCCTCGTCAGCTACACACTGCTCAATACGGGCGATGGAGGTACGTCAGTGACTGTTTGTACGGACAAGGCCGGCAGCGATGCGAGCTTGAAAGTTGCACGCGAATGGATTCAGCAAAATGCATCGAATATCCACGCGAACCCGCCGATCGTGACGGAAGGCCCGGTGATTGTTCAGATCAATTAGCGCGTCCTTGCGACTGATCTCAACCCTATCAAATCAAGCCCCGAAAAAATCGGGGCTTGATGAGTCAGACCGCATCAGGGTTTGCGTCCTCCACCACCGCTCATCCCGTCTTCCTTGCGTCCCATATCAGACTTATCGCGATCATCGGCAACATTGCCGCCGCGTCCGCTTCCTTGCCCGGTGCTGGAAGATTGGTCAGTCCTGTTGCCCTGTTGTCCACCTGAAGCCTGGCCACCTTTTTGGCCTGGCTTGGTCATGTTTTCCTTGTCGTCGGCAAATTCGCCGCCGCGATTGCCTTGCCCGCCTCCGGACATGCGATCGTTATCGCGCGATTGTTGCCCGCCGGAAGCCTGACCGCCTTTTTTATCGGCTTCATTGGTCTTGTCCCAGTCGCTGCCGGGATTTTTATTTCCTGTATTGGCCATTTTCATTCACCTCTGCATCGTTAGTACGAGCTTGGGCCCGTATACGTCGGAGGACTCACAAAACAGAAAGTTTGAATCGAATTATCGGACTTGCGACGAGTGGATCGGGGCATTTGGTTCAATCGCAATTGCGCTGATTCGATGGATGGCGAGCGTCGGATAGAGCGGCAGTCTGCGAGGGTTTCAAGATCAACTGCTTGATGTTTACTAGACTTGATAACGCGTGGAAGTCCTCCAGGCATCATCCAGGTAGTCTATCGATGACTGAACATATCGTGCATTTTCATTGCCAGATCGATCAGGGAACCACTGAGCGCTTCCGGGACTGTTGCCTCGAAGCCATCGATGAAGGCGCCACCTCCCTGCTCCTCAATCTGTCTACGAGCGGCGGTAGCACCAACTTCGGCTTCACCCTCTATACGTTCCTGAAGTCACTGCCGGTACCGCTGTGTGCAATCAACGCCGGCAACATCGAATCCATGGGCATCATCATGTTCCTGGCGGCAGGCCGGCGGATCACCTCCCCTCACTCACGCTTCCTGATCCACCCGATGAACTGGTACTTCAGCCAGAAATCGGTCGACCACCAGCGCCTGCGCGAATACCTGTCGAGCCTTGATAACGACCTTGCGCGTTACGTGCAGATTTTCTCCCTCGAAACGGCTGAGGCAGAGACCAAGCTCGACATTTTCCATTGCCTTTCGGCGGAAGAAAAAGTCATCGCTGCACACGAATCCCTGGCCTATGGCATTGCTCACGAGATGAAGCAGATGATGTTCGCTGACGATGTCAAACATTGGAAAGTCAGTGGTGGATGAAGCGGGTGCAATGGTTCTTAACTTGCTTAATACATACGGATATCCGTATATTTGATTATCCATATGTAATAGGCATGCCCGATGATCACACCTCCCGAGGTATTCAAGAGCCTGGCCGACGAGACGCGCGCCCGCGCCACCCTGCTGATCGCCCACCAGGGTGAACTGTGTGTCTGCGAGCTGATGTGCGCCCTGAACGACAGCCAGCCAAAGATCAGCCGCCATCTCGCGCAATTGCGCAGCAGCGGACTGCTGCTCGATCGCCGCCAGGGGCAGTGGGTTTATTACCGTCTCAATCCGCAACTTCCCCCCTGGGTGCACGAGATGTTGCAGGTCACCTTGCAGGCCAATTGCGATTGGCTCCAGAGCAACGCTTCGCGCCTGCAGAACATGGACGGGCGTCCCGTGCGCGATGCTGCCTGTTGCTGAACCCCTGATCGAGTGAGTTTTCAATGCTGGTCGCCGCTTCTGTTTTTGTCTTCACCCTCATTCTGGTCATCTGGCAACCCAAGGGGCTTGGCGTCGGCTGGAGTGCCTCTGCCGGTGCGCTGATCGCGTTGGCGGTGGGTGCAGTGTCGCTGCAGGATATTCCCACGGTGTGGGCCATCGTCTGGAACGCCACCGCTACCTTCATCGCCATCATCATTATCAGCCTGTTGCTAGATGAAGCCGGTTTCTTCAAATGGGCTGCTTTGCATGTGGCCCGCTGGGCGCAGGGCAATGGCTACCGGTTGTTCGCCTTTTGCGTGCTGTTGGGTGCGGCGGTCTCGGCGTTGTTTGCCAATGACGGCGCAGCGCTGATCCTGACGCCCATTGTCATGTCCATGCTGCTGGCGCTACGTTTTTCGCCCGCCGCGACCCTGGCCTTCGTGATGGCCGCCGGGTTCATCGCCGATACCGCCAGCCTGCCGTTGGTGGTGTCTAACCTTGTGAACATCGTTTCCGCCGATTACTTCAAGCTGGGCTTCGCCGAGTACGCCTGGGTGATGGTGCCGGTGAACCTGGTGAGCGTCGCCGCCACCTTGCTAATGCTTTTCCTGTACTTCCGTCGGGACTTGCCACCGCGCTATTCAGTCGAGGCATTGCAGACGCCGGCAACGGCGATTCACGATCCCGCCACCTTCTTCGTGGGTGGGTGGATTCTGCTTGTCCTGCTGGTCGGCCTGTTTGTGCTGGAGCCGCTGGGGATACCCATCAGCGCGGTCGCGGCGGCCTGTGCGGCGATCCTGTTCGCGGTGGCGGCGAAGGGTCACCGGATCTCCACCCGGCGCGTGTTGCGTGACGCACCCTGGCACGTCGTGGTGTTCTCGCTGGGCATGTACCTGGTGGTGTATGGCCTGAAGAACGCGGGGCTGACCGATTCACTGACCCATGTGCTCGACCGCCTGGCCGAACAGGGTCTGTGGAGCGCCACCCTGGGCACCGGCCTGCTGTCCGCATTGCTGTCCTCGGTGATGAACAACATGCCCAGCGTGCTGATCGGCGCCCTGTCGATCCAGGCCAGCGGCGCGGACGGGCTGATTCGCGAGGCGATGATTTACGCCAACATCATCGGCTGCGACCTCGGCCCGAAGATTACCCCCATCGGCAGTCTCGCCACCCTCCTCTGGCTGCACGTGCTCGAGCGCAAGGACATGCGCATCACGTGGGGCTACTACTTCAAGGTCGGTATCGTGCTGACCCTGCCGATTCTGTTGATCACCCTCTCTGCCCTGGCATTACGCCTGAGCCTGAGTCATTGATGTCCGCCCCGAGCGGCAGGAGCAATCCCATGCGAGTCCTGTTCATGTGCACGGCCAACAGCTGCCGCAGCATTCTCTCAGAAGCCATGTTCAATCACTTGGCGCCGGATGGATTCGAAGCGGTCAGTTCAGGAAGCTTCCCCAAGGGCCAGGTGCTGCCACGCAGTCTCGCCACCCTGCAGCAAGCGGGTATTTGCATCGACGGCTTGAGCAGCAAGGGCAATGACGCGTTCGAGGGCAACTTGCCGGATATCGTCATTACCGTGTGCGACAAGGCCGCGGGCGAATCCTGCCCGGTGTATTTCGGCCAGGCAGTGAAAGCTCACTGGGGCCTGGAGGATCCCTCCGATGTCGTGGGCGATGAAGCAGCCGTTGATGCCGCCTTCCGCGCCACCCTGGCGCGCATCGAGCAACGTTGCAAAGCCTTCCTCGCCCTGCCCTTCAATACCCTCGGCCGCGATGAACTCAAGCGCGAGCTGGATCGAATCGGCACTATTTGAGCAGGAGTACCTATGTCAGACCCACTTCCCAATCTTGATCACACACTGTTCGACGGTACGCAGATTCCGAACCGGCCCAGCTATCACAAGCCACGCATCCTGCTGTTGTACGGCTCGACCCGCGAACGCTCGTTCAGCCGCCTGCTGGTCGAAGAAGCCGCGCGCCTGCTGGAGCATTTCGGCGCAGAGACACGCATCTTCAATCCGTCCGGTTTGCCGCTGCCCGACGATGCTCCTGCCGCCCATCCCAAGGTCCAGGAGCTGCGCGAACTGATGCAGTGGTCCGAAGGCCAGGTCTGGTGTTCGCCGGAACGCCATGGCGCGATGTCGGCCGTGTTCAAGGCGCAGATCGACTGGGTTCCCCTGGAACTCGGTGCCGTTCGCCCCACCCAGGGCAAGACGCTTGCAGTGATGCAGGTGTGTGGCGGCTCGCAGTCGTTCAACGTGGTCAATCAGCTTCGTGTGCTGGGGCGATGGATGCGCATGTTCACCATTCCCAACCAGTCCTCGGTGCCGAAGGCCTTCACGGAGTTCGATGAGGCGGGAAGGATGAAGCCGTCGGCTTACTACGACCGAGTGGTCGACGTGATGGAAGAACTGGTGAAATTCACCCTGCTGCTGCGTGACCGTCAAGCGTTCCTGGTGGATCGCTACTCTGAACGCAAAGAGACCGCAGATCAGCTCATGGCTCGGGTCAATCAGCGCTCCCTCTGAGGTCGGCAGCGCCACCCCTTTGCCCGCTTAACTGAAAGGCTTCGGCCATAATGACCTGTCAGGCACAGCCATTGGCGGGAACCTTTCAGATGATCTCGATTGAACTGCACGCGGCCCAACGCGACGAACTGCAGACCATTGAAAACCTGATGCAGTTCTACACCTATGACTTCAGCGAGTGGGTGCCGCTGAAGCTGGGTGAGCATGGCTTTTTCAATATCCTGCCCCTCTCGGACTACTGGCGACAACCCGCGACCCAGGCATTTCTGATCCGGGTCGACGGGGAGTTGGCCGGGTTCGTCACCGTGGATGACGAAATCCACGTGCCCGATGCCCGCTTCAACATCGGTTATCTGTTCGTCAGTCGGGGTTTCCGTGGCCAGGGCGTCGCCAGGTTTGTCGTGTCCACCCTGTTGAACCGACTCCCCGGTCGATGGCAAATTTTCCATGTCGAGGCGAACCAGCCGGCACGGCTGTTCTGGGCTGCAGTGATTCCTGAGGTGACGCAAGACCGATTCAGCGCTCATCCACTGTACATCCAGGGGTTGCCGTGCACTGTTTACTGTTTTGAAAAAGCGTAAGGCCCCTGTCCCTGTAGGAGCGAGCATGCTCGCGAAAAACCTCAGGGCACCGCGGGGTGTCAGGCTCCCCGCGTCATCGTTGACCTCCATCGCGAGCATGCTCGCTCCTACACGGGGTAGACCCCGTCTAATTCCAAATCAGCTTTGTCAGACAATATGTAGTGACTATAAATATTCACTACAAAACCGTTGACGCCTTCGATTTGCCCTTGCATGATGCAGACATCTCCCCGATCGGGAGTACTGGCAACACGCTTGAGCAAGCTCGTCTGACCGCCGAGCTGTTTTTTCCGGATACACGCTGCCCACAAGGCAGATTGAAGAAGCTGACCTGGCCTGAACGTCCAGTACAAGGGCGAGAAGCGCTGGCGATCCATCCTCATGATGCTTGTGGCCGACCCTGAAAACGTCGGCAGGGGCCAAAGGTTATCGCCGCTTCTCTTCGTTGTGACGCTATTGCGTAGCAGTTATTCAACACGACTACATGCAACAGACGCGGGACCCCGTCGATTTCGACGGACGACTGCTGACGTCCTGGTTTCGGTGCCAGGGATCAACTAACCGATGGGCTACATGTATTAGCGAATCAACTTTGAAAGATCACCAAATGGTCAAGGGGGCTTTATCATGAATCTGAACAATCAACCGACTATCGAAGAACTGGCTCGCATGTTCGCGGCGCAAAAAGACAGCCATGACAGCCATATCCTGTGGATCAGCAAATCGGGCCAGGTGCATATCGACTGCCTGTCGCCACATGCCCATGAAGCGGAGTTCGACCAGAACAACCAGAACCTGCTGGCCCGACTGAAAATGTACCGTCGCGGCCATGGCTATGTTGGCAAGAAGGCCGCTGCCGACAAGGACTTCATCGGTAATGTCCTGCAAACGCTGAAACAGGCTTGGGACTCGCTGCAGGGCCAGAACGAAGTTCGGGTGATTGACCGGTTCTACTGATTAGTTAGAACCTCAATACAAGTAAGGGCCTGCTCCCGATAAGAGCAGGCCCTTTTTAATGCCCGGTATTCCAGATCACCATGGCACTAATGTAGTCTTTCCGCAACGCACCGACCTGTTCAAACACCTGGCCACCACGCAACATCCCGGCACCTTGTTCATCACCTGTTCCGACAGCCGCGTCGTACCGGAACTGCTGACCCAGCAAGAACCCGGTGAGCTGTTCGTCATCCGGAACGCCGGCAACATCGTGCCCTCCTACAGCCCTCATCCGGGCGGCGTGTCAGCCACGGTGGAGTACGCGGTCGCCGTGCTCGGCGTGACCGACATCGTGATCTGCGGGCATTCCGACTGCGGCGCGATGACAGCGGTGGCCAAGTGCAAATGCATGGACCACCTGCCCGCCGTCAGCGGCTGGTTGCAACACGCCGAGTCGGCAAAGGTGATCAACGAATCCCGGCCCCATGCGGATGAAGCGGCCAAGGTCAGTTCGATGGTGCGCGAGAACGTCATCGCGCAACTGGCGAACATCCAGACTCACCCGAGTGTGCGCCTGGCCCAGGAAAAAGGCCTGTTGAACCTGCATGGCTGGGTGTATGACATCGAGACCGGCTCGATCGATGCGCTGGATGCCGGTAGCCGCACGTTCGTGTCGCTGGCCGAGCACCCGACGACCTGCGCCGTGCATGGCAAAGCCGTCGATGCCGCCTGAGCTTGACCGCAGCGACCGCCCAGGCAGCCGCTGCGCCAGATGTCAGCGTTTGACCGACAGATCGACCTGGGTCATGCGACTGCGAATGGTAAACACGCCATCGCCCGAAAGAATTGCACTGCGCGCAAACAGCCGCCCGCTCTCCCAGTTCGACAGGCCCAGCTCCGGCTTGTTGAGTGCGTACTGACCATCGACCCAACGGGTGATTCCGTTGCCGACAAAAGGCGCGTTGACCGCGTTGTAGAAACGCTCCTGGGTCGCCGCTGTTTCACTGAGCAGCGACACGGTGAACTGCGGGCTGTAGCGATTGAACAAGGCGATGGCGCGGTCCAGGTCGTCGACGATCTTCAGGCTGACTTCCGGGGTTTCTTCCCACTCCCACTCGCGACCCAGCTGATCTTCCGGCAACGCTTCGGCCAGTGCTTCGGTGCGGTAGCCTTCGGCGCGGTAGACCTCGACGCTGGCGGTTTGCCAATCCGCCGGCAGGAACGCTTCGCTGCCTTCCACGATGTGCAACTTGCAGCCCTGCCCGCGTGCCTTGCCGGCCTGTTGCAGCGCATCGAGAAACAGCGGCACCAGGTCAGCGGCGCGGTCGCGCTGGATAAGGCAGACGTTCAGGGTGTTGCAGACCTTGCGGTCCAGGGAGTTGCGCACCACAGCAGCGAAGCGCGTGGCATCGGCGTCAATATCGGCGATCAACCAGGCACCACCGGTGCCATGGAGGCTGACGGCGGTGCCGGCCTGTTGCGCGATGCTGCCCAATTGACTGACGGCGCGCCCCGAACCACGCGCCACGGCCAGGGACAGACGGCGGTCGGCGAACATCGCCCACCCGGCGGCGTGATTGACGCTTTCCACCAACGACACCGCACCGGTTGGTAATCCGGTGGCGTTCAATGCCGGGTTCAATGCGTGAGTGACGATGGCCTGGGCCGTGCCCAACGCGTCGCTGCCAATGCGCAGCACCGCGGTGTTACCGGTACGCAACACACCGGCGGCATCGGCGAAGACATTCGGCCTGCCCTCGAAGACGAACGCGACGATGCCCAACGGCGAGACCACCTGTTCGACTTTCCAGCCGTCGTGCTCAACGCAACTGATCACTTTGCCGCGGGTGGCCGACGCATCGCGCCAGGCGCGCAGGCCGGCAATCATGTCGCGACGCATGCGCTCATCGGCCAGCAAACGCGTGGTCGAGCGGCCACGAGCCTTGGCCCGTTCGATGTCGGCCAGGTTTGCGGCCTCGATCAAGGCCCAGCATTCAGGCGTCTCCAGGCGTTGGGCAAACTCATCGAAAAAGGCGCTGATGGCCTGGTCCGACACTGTCGACAGCGCCTTGAACGCCGCTTCGGCACGTTCGATCGCCACCGCTGCCGCTTGCTGGTCAGCCACCGGAATCAGCAACAGTTCGCCGCTGACCTGCTCCACCAACAGGTGGTCACCGGGCGCAAAGCGTGCCGCCAGTTCGGGGCTGACCACAGTGACACGATTACCGGCAAAAGGGATCGGCGTGCCAGCGACTAGACGTTCGAGCGCAAGAGACATGAAGCGGTATCACCATGCAATGGGCGGGCAGAAAATGTATAGCAAAAGCCGCCAAGCGTCATCCGCCACAGCCCTGCGCCGATGATCGCAAACCCGCCGGTGCCGGATTGGCCCACCTACGCTTAAAGCGTACCCCCCGCGTTTGCTGTTTCGAAGGAGGCCGTCATGAGCAACGAATTCAGAAGCCATGGCGCAGCCCTTGACGACGAAGGTCTGGAAAATGCCCTGGACCTGGCCAAAGTCAGCGCTGCACAACTGTGGGCTGTTCTGGCAGTAGAAACCTCCGGCAACGGATTCTTTTCCGATCGCCGTCCGAAGATCCTTTTCGAGCGTCACGTCTTCAGCCGCTTGACCCACCAGGCGTTTGACGCACAACACCCCGAAATCAGCGGCAAAAGCCCTGGCAACTATGGTGCGTCGGGGGACCACCAGTACGACCGGCTCAACCAGGCGATCGAGCTTAACCGCAATGCGGCGTTGCAAAGCACGTCCTGGGGGCTGGGCCAGATCATGGGGTTCAACTTCGCCTCCACCGGTTCTGCAGACGTCGAGTCGATGGTCAAGCGCATGGTCCTGTCCGAGAACGAACAACTGTTGTGTACGGTCGGCACGTTGATCGGTGGCGGTTCCATCGCCGCGCTACGGGCCAAGGATTGGGCGAACTTCGCCCGTCGTTACAACGGCCCCAACTACGCCATCAACAACTACGATGTGCGGCTCAGTGCCGCGTATCAGAAGTTTTCTTACGGCGGAACGCCCGACCTGAGGATTCGCACCGCGCAAACCTACCTGACGTACCTGGGCTGGCACCCCGGCACGATTGACGGCATTGTCGGCAAACAGACCCGGGATGCGATGAACCTGTATCAGGCCAAAGAAGGCCTGGAGCTGACCACGGTGCTCAATGACGAGACGCTGGAGCATCTGCGCAGCCGGGTTCTGGCAATGCCGCTCTGACTTGATGCCCACAAAGGTCCCTGTGGGAGCAAGCCCGCTCCCACATTTAAATGCATTCGAACTGAACGTATCAAAGTGTGTACAGCCCCGCCCCTGACACACCAGGCCTTCAAATTCCCGTGCCAGCGACATACCGCAGATACACCCGGTTGATGACATACCTCTCAACGGACACACCCCGGTCCGACATCCCTGTCTTGAAGGAGATCAACCATGAACGCCACTATTTCATCGGCCGTGAAAGGCCTGCACCTGAACCTTGACCGTGCCGGCAGCTGGATCGCGCCATTGTCCTTGCGGGTGTTCCTCGCCTGGGAATTCTTCGAGTCGGGCCTGGAAAAATTCAATGGCGAAAACTGGTTCGCCGACATCCAGGACCGCTTCCTGTTCCCGTTCAACCACCTGCCGGCCACGCTGAATTGGGAACTGTCGATGTGGGTCGAGCTGATCTGCGCGCTCGCCCTGCTGGTGGGCCTGGCCACACGTTTCTCGGCGATCAGCCTGATCGTGGTGACCATCGTCGCGACCGCCGCGGTGCACTGGCCGGCAGACTGGTCGACCTTGAGCGAACTGGCCCAGGGTTACTCCATCAGCAACAAAGGCTTTGGTAACTTCAAGTTGCCGCTGATTTATCTCGCCGCCCTTGTGCCGTTGCTGCTTTGCGGACCGGGCAAGCTCAGTCTCGATGCCTTGCTGGCCCGGTTTTTCTGGCGCCGCAACCAGCACTGAAACAACGCCGTATTGCCTTACCGCCTTACTGTAGGAGCGAGCATGCTCCTACAGTGGATCTACCTTTTCCACTGTCTCCGGATGCGCACCGCGCTCATGCACATGGGCATGCGGGGTGCGGTCGATCAGCAGGCTGAGCAGTTCCGGACGGCTGTAGTGGCCACGCGAATCCATCATGCGCTTGCGCTTGTCGATCAGGCTCATGTCGAGGTCGACGATCACCTCGCCTTCACCCTCGGTCAACGCACCCAGTACCACGCCATCCGGGCTGATGATCGCGGTGTAGCAACCGCCGGAAATCGGCCCGATCGGGCAGCCGGTGTCAGCCATTATCTGCGCCTGTTGCTCAGGGCTGAGCCAGGCGGTGGAGTTGACCACGAAGCACGCCGCTTCCAGTGCATGCTGGCGGATGCTGACTTCCATTTGCGAGGTGAACAGGGGACCTGCAAACGAGCCGGGGTACATCGAGGCGTGGATCTGTTCGCCATCGGCCATCAAGGCGTAGCGGGCCAGCGGGTTGTAATGTTCCCAGCACGCCAGTTGGCCGATGCGCCCCACCGCGCTGTCGGTGGCGCGCAGGCCGGACCCGTCGCCCATGCCCCAGATCATGCGTTCATGGTAAGTCGGGGAGATCTTGCGGCGGCTCTGGATCAGTGAGCCGTCGGCGTCGAACAACAATTGAGTGTTGTACAACGTACCGCCATCCCGTTCGTTGACACCGATGGACACGACCATGCCGGCCTCTCGGGCGGCAGCGCCAATGGCATCGGTCGCCGCCGACGGCACCGTCACGGCCTGGTCCAGCAGCTTGAGATGTTCGGCGCCCATGGCAAAGGGCGCCTGGACGAACGAGAAATACGGGTAGTACGGCACGACGGTTTCGGGAAACACGGCGAACTGCACGCCCTGCTCACCCAGCTCGAGAATTTTCTCGACGACTTTGTTGACGGTGCCTTCACGGCTGTAGAGCACGGGGCTGATTTGTACGGCGGCGGCTTTGACAAAGGTCATGGCGGCGATCTCATTGAGGAAATGGGTTCAACGAGATAAATATTACGAAAATAATATTGTGACCTGAATGTCGTATACACCACCTTTTAGGACATCAACCCCGATTGGCCCGCTGAATCATCTGGGGCGGTTGCCCGAAAGCTCGCAGGAAAGCCCGGCGCATTCGCTCCCTGTCACCAAAGCCGGTTTCGGTCGCCACCACATCGATCGAGTGCCGGCCGGTTTCCATCATCAACCGCGCGGCCTCCACCCTCAAGCTTTCGATAGCCTTGGCCGGCGATTGCCCGGTTTCGGCATTGAATACTCGGCTGAATTGTCGCGGGCTGAGATTGGCGGCGTTGGCCAGTTCCTCAACCGACAAACCGGACTTCAGGTTCTGCTTGGCGTACGTCAATGCTGCCTGGATGCGATCGGTCCTGGGCTGCAACTCCAGCATGACCGAAAACTGCGACTGCCCGCCTGCCCGGCGGTGATACACCACCAACTGCCGGGCGACCCGTCGCGCGACTTCCGCGCCCAGATCGATTTCCACCAGGGCCAGTGCCAGATCGACACACGCGCTCATGCCGGCGGCGGTCCAGATATTTCCATCGTTGATAAAAATCCGGTCTTCCTCAACCTTCACCTTCGGAAACGCCCGCTGCAACGACGCCGCATGACACCAGTGGGTGGTTGCTCGCCGGCCGTCGAGCAAACCGGCTTCGGCCAGGGCAATGGCACCGGTGCAGATAGAACCCAGGCGGCGGGTGCCATGGCTGGCATGGCGCAAAAAGTCCACCAGCCCTTTCGACGGCGGGCGAATCAAGTTATCGCCCATGACCAACAGCGTATCGAACGAACACTGGTCAAACGGCTTGGTCTCCACAGCGAATCCTGCGGAGGTTTGCACCATGCCGCCGTGTTCGGACACCAGGACAATGCTGTACACCGGCTCATCGGTCGCACTGTTGGCCAGTTCGAATGTGGCACACATGGCCAGGCCCAGGACCTGGAAACCGGGGTAAACGATGAGTCCGACGTGATGCATGGTGTTCGTCCAGAATGACCTTAAATGAGGCATGACCGGTTATTCAGCCAGAGCACCGCACTGTACACCTGCCGCCGTAGTGCGGGTGAATAGCCGATCGGCGGCAATTCGGTCAGACAATCGTTCATTCAGGCCATGCCCCTTCATTTATCGGGTCTATAAATAACAGTACACGGTTGGCCGCAAACAAAGAGGCGCAGGCCATGGACAGCAAGGATTCGGGCACAAATCTGGCCTTCTGGTTGCCAGGCAGTGCAGTCATCCTGAGTCTGGTGGTATCGATGTTCGCCCTCACCCGCGAACCCTTCCTGGAGCCGCGCCCCGTCGGTGCCCAGTTCCAGGCACAACTGCCCATCGAGGCCCGGTTGTGGCAGGACCCTTTCGACGCGGTGGAGCGTTATCGAAAGAAGCTTGCCGACAGCAAGAACCCGGACGCCGAGAACGTTTGCAGCCCCGACCTCTCGCCCCTGAGCGCAGGACAATCGGCGCCCGACATCATGGTCGCGCTGGTCGAGGGGGGCCCCTATGCCGATGAAGTCGAACGACGCCGGCGCATTCGCTATGCCTTGCTGGCCGGGTTCAAGAATTCCCATCGGGTGCCGGATCAGGAGCAGTACATCCACTGCCTGAAGCTGGCCGCCAACTTGTCACTCGAGGCGCCGCAGAAAAACGCTTTCGTCGATACGCCCTACGAAGTGTTCGTGTCCAATCCGTTCGATCCACCGCAGGCGCTTGAAGGCAAGCCCGCACCGTCCGACCGAACGATCGTGTTCTGGCTGAAACAGGACGCGCTCGGCTCAATGCCGCTGCAACAGCTCGAAACGCTTCGTGACAGCCTGAACAGAAAAGTCGCCATGGCCTGCACGCCAGCACCTTGCATCGAACCCTCGGCCAATGCCGTCTTGAAGGTCATAGGCCCCTCGACCTCGACCGTGCTGCGCGACATGTTCCAGGACCAGGACATCGGCAAGGCCTCGCCGAACATCGAAATCTATTCGCCGCTGGCCACGGCCGACAACGAGACACTGGATCGCGGCTACCAGAAGCTGTCGCCACCGCTGGCCAACCGCGAGCCGATGAAGCTGCTGCGCACCGTCAGCGACGATGGCACCATGACCCAACTGATGCTTGAAGAACTGAAGCTGCGCCGCGTCGACCCGGCCGCCGGCGTGCGTTGCAGCGAAGGCAAACTGAGCCGGATCGGCTCACCCTGCACCGGCAATCTTCGCCGCAGCGCCAACCGCATCGCGTTGATTTCCGAATGGGACAGTTTCTACAGCCGCGCCCTGATCGAAAGCTTCAAGCTGCAGGTGGCCAGAGACGCCCGACTCGGCGACGGGGAAAACCATAAGGGTACCGTCGACCAGTGGATCTTGCGCTTCAGTTACTTGCGCGGGCTCGACGGGCGCCTGCCGGAAGAATCAGCGAGCACCGATAAAACCGCCAGCTCCGATGCCAGCAAAAACGTCCGCGGCGCATCCGCCATCGACCTCAGCCCGCTGGAGAAATCCGACGGCAACTCCCAGCTCGATTATCTGCGACGCCTCGCCGACCACATCGCCAGCGAAGACGCGGCCTATCGACGCGATGGCGAAAGCGGCATCGGCGCCATCGGCATCCTGGGTGTCGATGCCTACGACAAGCTATTGGTGCTGCAGGCCCTCAAGAGCCGAATGCCCTACAAACTGTACTTCTCCACCGACCTTGACGCGCGCATGCTGCAACGGGGCCAGGCGCAAACCACGCGCAACCTGATCCTCGCCGCACCCTATGGCCTGACGCTGACCCGCGCCCTGCAACAGGACGTGCCGCCATTTCGCGACAGCCTGCAAAGTGCCGTGTTCATCTCGGTACTGGCGGCCTTGGCGCCGCAATCCTTTGATGCCAAGCGCGCGAAATTCGACTATTCCAAATCGGAGCTGCTCTCGCCGGGCATCTACGAAGTGGGTATCAGTGGCTTCATTCCCCTGGCTACGCGACTGGGCGCCTCGCGCCCGACCAGTTGCCAGGCGCCCACCCAAGCCCAATCGGAGCGCGGTGTACTGCCCCACGATCTGATGGCGTTGCGCTGCCTGCAAGATCCCTCGCCGCCGCCCTACCCTGAGCCCTCCCAGGCACTGCGCGAGCGTTTCAAACACAGCCAATCGTTCTTTTGGGCCGGACCTTTGACACTCACCCTGCTGAGCATCGCTGCGTTCATCCTCTGGTGGCGCATCGAGGGCCCCCAGGACGAACACGACACGCGCCTGGCGTGGGTGCGCGGCGTACCTATTACGCTGTTCATGGTAGCGGCGGCCTGCGCCTTCATTGCCACGCGCTACTGGCATGCGGAATTCCTGTGGTTCACCTTCGTGCTGGTGCTGCTGGGCATCCTGTCGTCGAACCTGCTCCGTCGCTCCACGCGGCGATTGGCACTGACCCAGGACGCGACGTCAAGTGTGACCCCAGGTTCATATGATGCCTGGGCGTGGTACATCGTGGTCCCGCTGGTGGTGTTCATCCTCGCGTTGATGCTGGCGTACCAGATGCGCAGCACCTTGACCGACAACGGCCTGGGCGAGCCGATGTTCCTGCTCGAAGGCATCAGCGCCTGGCCGACCGTAGCATTGCGCCTGCTGGCCGTGCTGATCTCACTCTCGGCGTTGACCTGGGGGTGGCGCAAGCTGCGCATCAATCGCGCGGAGATCGAAAGCGCCTTCCATCTGCGCCTGCACATGCGCAAATACCAGACCACCCTGTGGGGCCAGGTACAGCGATTGATCCGCCGCGGTAAAGACTGGAGCCTGCGCCGCTGGTGCAATGAGCTGGGCCATTGGCTGCTGCTGATTTTCTTCCCGCTGATGAGTGCCAACGAAGACTGGTCGAAGTCCTGCGCGGCCGCCCAGGCCCGCTGCACGGACGGACGCAAGATGATCGTCATTGCGCGCTTCTGGGGTGAGCACTGCATCTGTGGTTCATTCGGTGCCCGCCTGTTGCGCGCGTTACTCGCTACCTGGGCCTACGTCGTGGTCACCAGCGTGTTGTTCGTGATCTGGCCGATGGAAGGCACGCCCGTGCGCGGTGCATCGGACTGGTGGATGTTGAACTGGCTGGTTCCGACGCTGACGTTCCAGGTGCTGGTGTTCTGGGTCATGGATGCCAACCTGTTGCTGACGCGCTTCATCCGTCATCTGAGCGAGCACCATGCGATCTGGCCAGGGACGTTGCAGGCCGAACACAAGAAAATATTCGGCATGCTCAAGCATCCCTGCATCGACGAGTGGGTGGATCTGCAACTGATCGCCAAGCGTACGTCGGCGGTCAATCGGCTGATCTACGCACCGACCGTGGTGCTGTTGATCCTGCTGGCCTCGCGCAGCAGCCTGTTCGACAACTGGCCAACGCCTCCGGGGCTGATGATTTCCTACCTGCTGACCGCGTTGCTGTTGCTCGGCTCTGCGCTCACCCTGCGCCGAGCCGCGGAAAAGGCCCGCACGGTGGCCTTGCAACGAATCGACGCCTATCTGCTGGAAACACCGGAATCGACGCCGGGCTATGCCAAGTTCAAGATGATCCGCGAACGGGTTGCCACGCTCAACACCGGCTCGTTCTCGCGCTACTCCGAGGATCCCTTGATTCGTTCACTGCTGCTGTCACTGACCGGTATCGGCGGCTCGGCGATTGTTGATGCGTTGAATTATGCGAAGTTCTAATCAGTTGCTGCGGTAACGGCCTCCTATGGTTTCGCCCTTCTGCAGGAGCGAGCATGCTCGCGAAAAACCTGGGGGCACCACGGGGTGTCAGGTGCACCGCGTCATCGTTGACGACCATCGCGACGGTGCGACGATTCGACAAGCTCGCCCCTACAGGGGTCGCCCAGAGCAAAAAACGAAAGCGCCTGATTCCAGCTGTGTCCGCGTCGTTGTGATCGTTCCCACGCTCTGCGTAGGAACGATCAATATGCAATAGCTTCGCTAGGGAACGGACACTTGCACAAGCCGGTCAGCCCAGGAAAACCGATACACCGTCGGCGCCTCCACCGGATGACACAACCCATTATCCGCATCCGCCCCGACAATCGACCATTGCGCCCGGGAGTTCTCCCCCAGTTCCCGCGCAGCCGAGGGCTTGAAGCAGCGGTCCAGCAGATCGTCCGGCACCAGTGCGTAATCCTTGGGGTGTTCGCGCAGCCATTGCGCAGCGTTTTCCACCGTGGAGTCGAGCATACCGAAGTGCACGATCGGTTGGCGGGCGAACAGCCAGTGCCCTTCGCTCCAGTTGACCAGGACCAGGTTCGAGCCATGGGTCATGCTGTTGGCTTGGGCCATGAGCGTTTGATTCGGATTGACCCCATCCCTGACCGGTTCGACAAAACCCCGGGCGAACCACAGCACGAACCAGGTCGCGACCAATGCCGGGAACATTCGTCGCAAGCGCGGGCGCTGGCGGAACCAACGCTGGAGCAACCAAGGCACCAGCGGCGCTGCCACCAGGACCAGCGCTGGCAATGCCGGGTAGATATACAACTTGCGCTTGCCGCTGCTGATACAGAAAAACAGCACCACCAGCGCCACCCAGCCGAGCAACACCAGCACCCGGCCATCGCGTTTTTGCAGCTGGCGGCGCCAGGCCGGCACCAGCCACGGCAACACCAATACCAATGGCAGCCAGTACTGTGGAATGACGTTGGTGAAGAAGTACCAGAAGGGTTCCCGGTGATGCCAGGCGGCGGCATAGCGTCCGGCGGTCTGGCGCAGGAGGATTTCCCGCGCATAAGCGATTTCCTCAGCGCTGCCATTAAGCGCGATGGACAAGGCCAGGGGCAGCAGCCAGATCGCAATCGCAGCCAGCATGAACAAAAACCCGAGCAGCCATCTGCGCGACTCGCCCGGCATCGCCACCACCCCCGGCCAGCCCTTGCGCACCGCATAGGCATAAGGGATCAACAGCAACACCGGCAGAAAACCCACGCCCTTGGTGATCACCCCGATGCCCATCGCCGCGCATCCCACGTAGAACCAGCGCCAAGCCGGCCCGAGCAGCAGGTGACGGGCCATGGCGTATAGGCCAAGGGTTGTGAACAGCACCAGGAAGCTGTCGATCTGCCCGGTGCGCAGGATGCTATAGGTCTGGTAGGTCGCCAGGTACAACAGTGCCGCGATGCGCCCAATACGCTGGCTCCAGAGCCGACGGCCCAGGTCATGAACCAGCGCCGTGACGGTTGCCGCCGACAACAGCCCGGGAATATACAGGGCGAGGTTGGGCAGGCCGGTCAGCCAGATGAAGAATGCCACCGTCCACATGAAGATCGGAGGCTTGTCGCCGTAGATCTCCCCGGCCCGATGCGGAATCAGCCACGAGCCGTTGTGCAGCATCTCCAGGGCCACACCGAGGAAGCGTTCCTCATCGACGTTCTGTGCCTGGCGCAAGCCCAGCCCGGCACCGATCAACAGCAAGGCGAGCAGCATCAGGACCAGGCATTCGACCCGGGGCGAGAGGTTTCGGCGCATGGTCTATTCCCTGGACTGTCGGTGTTTGGCAATCAATTGCAGGTTGCGCAAGTACACGATGGAGCCGAATGCCTGCCCGACAATGAACACCGGGTCCTGACGGTAGATGGCGTAGGCAAACAGCAAGGTGCTGCCGACAATGCTCAGGTACCAGAAACTCACCGGGATGACGCTGCGCTTTTTGTATTCGCTGTACAGCCACTGCAGGACGAACCGTCCGGTAAACGCGATCTGTCCGGCAAAACCGATCACCAGCCACAGGGTTTCGCGGGTCATGATCATCCTTCGAGCTCCTGGGCATGGGCGTTCAGCCGCGTGCGCTTGATCAGCCACCAGACACCGACCAGGTCAAGAATGCCCACCAGGGCACGGTCGAGGTTGCCGTATTTGGACACCCCTGCGGTGCGCGCTCGATGGTTGACCGGGTAATTGATCGTTCGGCCGTTGTGGCGCTGGATCAATGCCGGAATGAATCGGTGCATGTGGTCGAAATACGGCAGGCGCAGGAACGCCGCGCGCTCGATCAGCTTCAGGCCGCAGCCGGTGTCCGGCGTGGCATCCTTGAGCAGGCGCCGGCGCAGACCGTTGGCGAAACGCGAAGCCCAGCGCTTGCTCGCAGAATCGCGGCGGTTGGTACGGTGACCCGCCACCAGCTGCACATTGCCCCTGCCCTGCTCACCGCGCACCAGCGCCAACATGCCGGGGATGTCCGCCGGATCGTTCTGGCCGTCGCCGTCGAGGGTGGCCAGCCATTGCCCACGCGCTTCCCGTGCCGCGTGGTAGAGCGAGGTGCTTTGCCCCAGCGAGCGTGCATGATGCAGGATGCGCAAGGCGCTCAAACCGCTGTTCCTGATCTGGCGCAGCTCGTGCAAAGTGGCATCGGTACTGCCATCGTCGACCACGATGATTTCATACGCTTCGTTTGCCATTGCCTCGCGCACCTCCTCGAGCAGTGGCTTGAGGTTGTTCGCTTCGTTCTTTGCCGGAATCAGTACCGACACAAATATGTCTTGGCTCATGGAGTCCCCTCGCCCTATGGTTTTACCGTTATCAGCGGCGAACGATTCAGATCTGATAAAACTGCCGATACCACTGCACAAAGGCCCCGACCCCGGCTGCCACCGACACCTGCGGGCGAAAGTCGATCCACGCTTGCAGTGCCGAGACATCGGCCCAGGTCTTGACCACATCACCGTCCTGCATCGGCATGAAGTGACGCCGGGCTTCGGTGCCCAACGCCGACTCCAGGCAATCGATAAAATCCAGCAGCGCCATCGGTTCACCGCGACCGATGTTGAAGAGTCGATTGATCCCCTCGCCCGGCGGCCGAGTGCGCAGGCGAGCGATGCTTTCCACGATGTCATCGATGTAGGTGAAGTCCCGCGCCATCTCGCCCTGGTTGTAGACGTCGATGGGCTTGCCGTTGAGGATCGCCTCGGTGAATTTGAACGGTGCCATGTCGGGCCGGCCCCAAGGCCCGTAGACGGTGAAGAAGCGCAGACCGCTGGCCTTGAGGCCGTACAGATGGCAGTAACTGTGGGCGAGCAGTTCATTGGCACGCTTGGTGGCCGCGTACAACGAAACCGGTTGATCGACCGCGTCTTCGATGCTGAAAGGCATCTTGCAGTTGCTGCCGTAGACCGAACTGCTCGAGGCATAGATCAGGTGCCCGGGGCGATGGTGCCGACAGGCTTCCAGCACATTGAGGAAGCCCACCAGGTTCGATTGGGCGTACACATCCGGATGGTCCAGCGAATAACGCACGCCGGCCTGGGCGGCCAGGTGCACCACTTCGCTGAATCGGTACTCGCCGAACAAGTCCAGCAATGCCGGCTTGTCGACGATGTCCATTTTCCGGAAGCGAAAGCCCGGCAACGACTCAAGCGCCTTTAGCCGTGCCTGCTTGAGCGCTACGTCGTAATAGTCGTTGAGGTTGTCGATCCCCACGACTTCATGACCGTCCAGGCACAAGCGCCTGGCTGTATGAAAGCCGATGAAACCGGCGGCGCCGGTGACAAGAACCGTCACGAGGCGCAAACCGCAAAGGACGCACCTGGCGGTGCCGAATGACTGCTGAAAAACCACGCCTGCTTCATGTTCTGTTTCCACTCATGACATTTCTAACGCGTTGCTCCGTCATGAAGCTTGTAAAACAGAAATATTGCAGTTTCGCGGGCCTGGATAAATTTCAAGGGTTTTTCACGTAATTATGATTACTTCGCATCACCGCCCTGGGGTTTGTAAAACCTGAACAATCCGATGTCCGCCGTATGGGTGTACTCCTTGGCCCAGTCCGGCTTCACCGTGCGATCATGGAAATACAGTGCGCCTTTGGTGCGATCCGGCAATTGCTTGTTCAGCGCCTTGCGTGCGATTTCCTTGGCCATCGCGTAAGGCACCTCCTCCTGAACGGAGTCCGGGCGCCCATCGCACCACCAGGAAAACTGGCAGCTCCTGGTCTCCGAGCCCTGCTTGACTACAGCACACACGGTATCGGGAAAACCTTCATGGCCGAGGCGATTCATGACCACGTTGGCCACCGCTTCCATGTCGGCCGAGTCCTTGCCCTTGGCTTCCCAGTAGATCGAACGGGCGAGACAGGTGATGGCGTCATCGAGCGGCGCCTTGCCCGCCGGGTCCACGGCCTGGACCTCAGGCTGGGTAATGGCTTGAGACTTGGGCACTGCCGCGGGGCCGCTGTTTTCCGCGGCCTTGTGCTCCAGCACCTGGGCCTTGTCTTCGGCGACTTTCTGTTTTTGTTCCTGGTCAGTGGCGAATGCCGGGACAGCGAGCAGGGTCAGGGCAAGGCAGGTGGAGATCCAGGCGTGGCGCATGATCGGACACTACTCCGTAGGCAGTATCGCTTGAGTGTAGTAGTGAAATGATGGCGCGGAGGATGCAACAACCCGGAAAAAGGCATTGCGCTCAAGGGGGGCACTTCGCGCATCATGGGCGCAGTCAGCTCAAGGAGGATTTCCATGCCTTTCCTATCGTCCACCCTGCGCCTTGCCGGGGTTTCACTGGGACTTCTGTTTGCCGCCACCGCGCTGGCGAGCGACGAGTCGCAACTGATCGAATCGATCAACGTCTACCGCGCCCAGTTGCAGCGTTGCGCAGGCCAGGTGTCATCGGAACTGCCGCCGCTGTCGGCCGACCCGCGGCTGGTGCTGTCCGCCGCCAGCGTCGGCAACCTGCAACAGGCCATGGCCAGTGCAGGGTATCCGATGAAGAATGTGCAGGCGATCAGCCTGACCGGGCCGCGTGATGCGCCCTCGGCCATGAAGGCGATCCAGGAAAGTTTTTGCCAGATCGTGCTCGACCCGCAGTTCGTCGACGTCGGCGTCAGCCGCCAGGACCGCGAGTGGCGCATCGTACTGGCCCGGCCATTGTTGAGTGCACGCCTGGGCGATTGGCAGGCCGAAGGGCAAAAACTGCTCGCCGAACTCAACGTCGCGCGCAGCCGCCCCCGCCAATGTGGCGCCCAAACCTTCAACGCCACCACGCCGCTGGCCTGGAACGCCACCCTGGCGAGCGCCGCCGAAACCCAGGCACGCAGCATGGCCAACAACAATTACTTCGATCACAAGGACCGCGACGGCCGTACCCCCGGCGACCGCGCCGAGCTGGCGGGCTACGACTTCCAGCAGATCGGCGAGAACATCGCCGCCGGGCAGGACAGCGTACGCAAGGTGGTCGACGGTTGGCTGGCCAGCCCCGGCCATTGCGCCAACCTGATGAACCCGCAGTTCCGCGACTTGGGGGCGGCGTATGCGGTTGATCCGAAGAGCGATGCGGGGATTTACTGGACGGTGATGTTCGGGGCGCAATGAAGGACGACAGCCGCAGCGGTGCACGGTCGCTGCGCGCTTGAAAATCCTTCATAGACTCCGTCGATCACCCAGTCACTCATAGTGATTGGACGTACGGATTCGTTGCTCCTAGCCTGCGCCGCGTCATGCCCATGACCGGCGATTAAACGTCAGCTCCATCACTGTCCTTCCCAGGCGCACAACCATGATCGTAAGACCCAAACCCAACCTGATCGGCATCCTGACTTCGCTCAAAGGCTCGATCGCCAAGCGCATCGCCTGGCGCGCCCTGATGGTGACGCTGCTCGCATCGGTCATCGTGCTCGTCGAGATGTCGCACCCCAGCTATTTTTCCAAGGTCAGTGCGACGCCCTTCACCCTGTTGGGCCTGTCGCTGTCGATCTTCATGAGCTTTCGCAACAACGCCTGTTATGACCGCTGGTACGAAGCGCGCAAGGCCTGGGGCGACATGCTGGTGGAGATTCGCTCCATGGCGCGAGAAACCCAGGTCATCAAGGATGAATTCGAGCGCAACAGTCTGCTGCGCAAACTCTGTGGCTTCGCCCACGCGCTCAACGCCAGGTTGCGCCAGGAAGACGAACTGGCGGCCAGTGGGGCCTGGCTCGATCCGCTGCCCTTGGACAACGCAGGCGATCTCTGTGGGCGAATCCTGATGCAGGCCGGCCAACAATGCTCGACGCTGGCCGAGTCTGGCGTGATCAACGAGTGGCGCCACATGCTGATGGCCAACCACTTGACCCGCCTGACCCAGGTCCAGGCGGTCTGTGAACGGATCAAGAACACGCCGCTGCCCTTCCCCTACACCTTGTTGCTGCACCGCACCATCTACCTGTTCTGCATTTTGCTGCCATTCGCCATGGCCGAACCGTTGGGCTGGCTGACGCCGGTCTTCACCGCGATTGTCAGCTACACGTTCTTCGGCCTGGATGCGATTGCCGATGAACTGGAGGATCCGTTCGGTCGCGATGAAAACCAGCTGCCCATCGACGCATTGGTGCGCACCATCGAGCGCGATGTCCTGGCGGCCATGGGTGAGACGACATTGCCGCCGCCGCTCATGCCGGTGGACTACGTTTTGAGTTGACGCAGTGCCTGGCTATTCAAACCGCGTGCTCATGGTTAAAGTCGCGGGTCACAGAGTCCCTGCAAAAGGAATCGCCGTTTGAGCCCTGCCCCCGTCGAAGCACAGCAACCTGCGAAGCCCGCTGCAATCAGTCTGCGAGAAGCGTTCCGTTTCTGGCTCAAGCTCGGTTTCATAAGCTTCGGCGGGCCGGCCGGGCAGATCTCGATCATGCACCAGGAACTGGTCGAACGCCGGCGCTGGATCTCCGAGCGCCGCTTCCTGCATGCGCTCAACTATTGCATGTTGCTGCCCGGCCCCGAGGCCCAGCAATTGGCGACCTACATCGGCTGGCTGATGCACCGGACCTGGGGCGGCGTGATTGCCGGCGTGCTGTTCGTGCTGCCGTCGCTGTTTCTCCTGATAGCCTTGTCCTGGGTGTACGTCGCCTTCGGTGAGGTGCCGGTGGTGGTCGGGCTGTTCTACGGGATCAAGCCGGCGGTGACCGCCATTGTGCTGCAGGCGGCGCATCGGATCGGCTCCCGGGCCTTGAAAAACGCCTGGATGTGGGGCATCGCCGCCGCGTCATTCGTGGCCATCTTCGCGCTCAACGTACCGTTTCCCTTGATCGTTTTGGGGGCGGCAATCATCGGTTATTTCGGCGGACGCCTGGCCCCCGAAAAATTCCGTACCGGCGGCCACGGCGCCGCGCAAAAATCCTTCGGCGCCGCCGTCATCGACGACGACACACCCACGCCCGAGCATGCCCGTTTCAGCAGCTGGAAACTGCTGCGCCTGGCCCTGATCGGCGCGCTGTTGTGGGCGCTGCCGATGGCCTCCCTCACCACCCTGTTCGGCTGGGAAGGCACGCTGACCCAGATGGGCTGGTTTTTCACCAAGGCGGCGCTGCTGACCTTCGGCGGTGCCTACGCGGTGCTGCCGTATGTCTACCAGGGCGCGGTCGGCCACTATGGATGGCTGACGCCGACGCAAATGATCGATGGCCTGGCGCTCGGCGAAACCACACCCGGGCCATTGATCATGGTGGTCGCCTTCGTCGGTTTCATCGGCGGCTACGTGCATCAGGTGTTCGGTCCCGATCAGGCCTTCGTCGCCGGTGCCGTCGCCGCCATGCTGGTAACCTGGTTCACCTTCCTGCCTTCGTTCCTGTTCATTCTCGCCGGTGGCCCGCTGGTGGAATCGACGCACAACGAACTCAAGTTCACCGCGCCGCTGACCGCGATTACCGCGGCGGTGGTTGGCGTGATTGTCAATCTGGCGTGCTTCTTTGCTTATCATGTGCTGTGGCCTGAGGGCTTCGCCAATCGGCTGGACTGGCCGTCGCTGCTGATCGCCATTGCGGCCGCGATTGCCCTGCTGCGGTTCAAGCGAGGGGTCATCGAAGTATTGTCCGGTTGTGGGCTGATCGGGGTGGCCGTGCACCTTCTGCGCTGAAAACAGACGTTTACAGGTTGCGCTTTCACCCCTAGTATCCAGTCACGGCGGATAGCGTGTTATCCGCCACCGACGATTTCCCCTGCTGGAAACCTGAGTCATGAGCACCGCACCGTCAGAGCACCACTTGCTGGATGTCTCATTCCTGACCCCCTCTGCATGGGTCGTGGACGGCATTGCCTCATGAAGCGTATCGTCAACCTGCCCATGGCCCTGCGCCGCTCCAAACTGCGTCACTCCGCACGCCCGCCGGATAGCACCCTGCTCGCCTGATCGCGTCCACGACGCGTCGAGCCCCCTTACTTTTTCGCTATCGCTGCCAGAGCGCCGTGGATCTTTATCCGCCGTCGCGCCCTGGCCTGAATCCGTGCGTCCGCGGGACGCCACCGTGAGTGATGAACTATGAAATTCGCAGCCCTTGAAGACGCCCAACGCTTTTTGGCGAACAATCCCGATATCGACATGATCGAGCTGTTCATTCTCGATGCCAACGGCGTGCCGCGCGGCAAGCTGTTGCACCGCGAGGAACTGCTGGCGGTGTATGAAAGCGGTCGCCCGCTGCCCAGCACCATCCTCGGCCTGACCTTGCAAGGCGATGACGTCGAGAACTCCGGACTGGTCTGGGAGGTGGGTGACATCGACTGCCGTGCCTACCCGCTCGAAGGCAGCCTGGTGCGTTTGCCGTGGCGGCAAATTCCGACCGCGGCGGTGCAAGTCAGCATGCACCCGCAAGAAGGCATGCCGGCGAGCATCGCTGATCCACGTCACCTGCTGATCAAGGTCATCGAGCGGTTGCAAGCCGAGGGATACCACCCGGTGATGGCGTGCGAGCTGGAGTTCTATTTGCTGGACGCCAAGCGCGATCACAATGGTCGCCCGCAACCGGCGCTGGACGCTGACGGCGGTCGACCGCGACATACCCAGGTCTATGGCCTGCGTGAGCTGGAGCAGATCGAGCCTTTCCTCGCCGACCTCTATGCCGCGTGCAAACTCCATGGCATTCCGGCGCGCACAGCGATTTCCGAATACGCGCCGGGGCAGGTGGAAATCACCCTGGAACACGGCGATGCCTTGCAGGCGATGGATCAGGCGGTGCGTTACAAACGCCTGGTCAAAGCCGTGGCCCACAAGCACGGCATGCAGGCGACGTTCATGGCCAAACCCTTCGATCACCTGGCGGGTACCGGCATGCACATGCACGTCAGCATCGCCGATGCCGAAGGTCGCAACCTGTTCGCGTCCGAGGACCCGGCCGGCACCCCGCTGCTGCGCACCGCCATCGGCGGCATGCTGGCGTCGCTGCTCGATTCGCTGTTGCTGTTCTGCCCCAATGCCAACTCCTACCGGCGCTTCCAGGCCAACAGCTATGCGCCGCTGGCCCCGACCTGGGGCGTCGACAACCGCACCGTCAGCCTGCGGGTGCCCGGTGGTCCGGCCAACAGCCGTCACATCGAACATCGCATCTGCGGTGCCGATGCCAACCCGTACCTGGCAGCAGCGGCGATCCTGGCTGGCATCCATCGCGGCATCAGCGAGAACCTCGACCCGGGCGAACCGGTCCAAGGCAACGGCTACGCGCAGGCTACGCAATTGCTGCCGACCGACTGGCTGACATCACTGACGGCGCTGGAAAATTCGGTGTGGGCGCGGGATGCGTTGGGGCAGGAATTTCTGGGGGTGTACCTGGCGGTCAAGCGTGCGGAGTATCGGCAGTTCATGGCTGAAGTGGGTGAGCAGGATTGGCGTTGGTACTTGACTGAGGCGTAAACCGCCATCTGCCCCGCCCTGTGGGAGCGAGCCTGCTCGCGAAAGCGGTGTGTCAGTCACTACAAGTGCTGAATGTGTCGGCCGCTTCGCGAGCAGGCTCGCTCCCACAAGGATCGCGCTGTCTCTCGACCTCATTTCGCCTGGACAAAAACATGACCCAACGCACCAACTCCTACTACACCGCCACCCTCAACCACGAAACCGATTACCCAACCCTGCAAGGCCAGCACCGCGTCGACGTAGTCATCATCGGCGGCGGATTCACTGGCGTCGCCACGGCCGTCGAACTGGCGGAGAAAGGCCTGAAGGTCGCCATCGTCGAAAGCCACAAGATCGGCTGGGGCGCCACCGGACGCAACGGCGGCCAGGTCACCGGAAGCCTCTCGGGCGAGGAAGCCATGCGTAAACAGATGCGCCGCAGCATCGGCGATGAAGTCGACGATTTCATCTGGCACCTGCGCTGGCGCGGGCACCAGATCATCAAGCAACGGGTGGAGAAATACGGCATTGCCTGCGACCTCAAGCACGGCCACCTGCACGCGGCGTACAAACCTAGCCACATGGACGGTTTGCGCAAGGACTACGACGAAGCGCTGCGCCGTGGCATGGGTGACGACGTCAGCCTGCTCGACCGCAGCCAGGTACGCGACCTGCTGCAGAGCGACCTCTACCACGGCGCGATCAAGAACACCCGCAACATGCACCTGCATCCACTCAACCTGTGCATCGGCGAAGCCCGGGCGGCAGAAAGTCTCGGTGCGTTGATCTTCGAAAACAGCGAAGTGCTGGAAATCATTCACGGCGACCAACCAGGCGTGCGCACCGCCCAAGGTCGTATCGATGCCAATCAGGTGCTGCTGGCCGGTGACGTCTACCACAAACTGGAACCGGGCAAACTCAAGGGCAAGATCTTCCCGGCCATGGGCGGCATCGTCACCACTGCGCCGCTGGGCGACCTGGCCAAACAGATCAACCCTGAAGACCTCGCCGTCTACGATTGCCGCTTCGTGCTCGACTACTACCGCCTGACCGCCGACGGCCGCCTGTTGTTCGGCGGCGGCGCCAACTACAGCGGCAAGGATTCGCGCGACATCGCCGCCGAGTTACGCCCCTGCATCGAGCAGACGTTCCCGGCACTCAAAGGCGTGGCCATCGACTATCAATGGAGCTGCGCGATGGGCATCGTGATCAACCGCATCCCGCAAGTGGGCAAACTCTCGGACAACGTCTGGTACTGCCAGGGCTACTCCGGGCACGGCATCGCCACCACCCACATCATGGGCGAAATCATGGGCCGCGCGATCACCGGGCAGCTTGAGCAGTACGACACCTTCGCTGCCTGCCAGCATATCCGCGTGCCCATGGGCGACCTGCTTGGCAACCCGATGCTGGCGGCGGGCATGTGGTACTACCAGATGCTGGAGCGACTGCGCTGATAATGCGACAGCTAAAACCCGACTGTGGGAGCCTGCGCGCCCCCACAGTTTGTCTGCAGTGACTCGAGCCGCGACTCACGCGCCAGCTATCAATTCCTTCGATCTTTCAAATCACCAAGGCGAATTTTTTATTTGCGTCCGACCTGTTCAAGATGAGCGCCATCACCCCTGACTCGGATGGAAACGACATGAATCTAAATTTCGCCTTTGCCTGCATGATCGTGGTTTCATTCACCATCGCATTGGTGCACACCTGATTCGCAAGTCGAAGCCGAAGTGGTAAAGCACCGATCGATCGGCTAAACGAACAATTTTCAAACAAGAAACCCTATCAACTCGCTGCATATTGGTAACTCAGCGCTGTAACGATCCGCAGTGTTATAACTACATGTGGCAGACCAGTGAGTATCGGCCACCGCCTGTCGATAAAAGTCTTAGCAACACCCCCCCTTATAATTCCGTGATCTAGTCTGGAGTGCACGTTCGGCTGGAGCGCACTCCATGTCATTGACAGAAGAGCAAAAACCGCAACGACGCAAGGAAATGCGCCTGTTCCTGTTTCTTGTCATTTGCCTTTTCCCGTTACTTTCAGTCGCTATCGTCGGCAGTTACGGTTTCCTTATCTGGTTTTTCCAAATGCTCTACGGCCCTCCCGGACCGCCCAACTAAAAGCCCTTCAATAGAGCCTGTTGGAGTCAAACATGGACGAAATCCTGCATATCGCCAGCCTTGTGGTACTTGCCCGACCTGAACGGTTCGACGCCGTCAAAGCCAACCTGCGACGATTGGACGGCGTGGAATTGCATCAGGAAAGTGCCGCCGGGAAACTGGTGGTAGTCCTTGAGGCCGTACACGAAAACCAGATCCTGCAACGCATCGATCAAATCAACAATCTGCCGGGCGTACTCAACGCTGCGCTGATCTATCACGAAATTCTCGATCCCGCGGGAGACAGCCAATGAGCATGTCACGCCGAGCATTCGTCAAGGCCCAGGCCGCCGCCATTGCAGCCTCCGCGGCCGGCCTGCCGATATTCACCACTGCCAGCAACCTGGTGACCGAAGCGGACATGGTCACCCTGGACTGGAACAAGGCGCCCTGTCGTTTTTGCGGCACCGGTTGCAGCGTGATGGTCGCGACCCGGGACAACCGGGTAGTCGCCACCCATGGCGACGTCAAGGCCGAGGTCAATCGCGGCTTGAACTGCGTGAAGGGCTATTTTCTGTCCAAGATCATGTATGGCGTCGACCGCCTGACCCAGCCGCTGCTGCGCATGAAAAACGGCCGGTACGACAAGCAGGGCGAGTTCCAGGCGATCAGTTGGGACAAGGCCTTCGACATCATGGAAGAAAAATTCAAGCAGGCCTTGAAAACCAAGGGCCCCGAATCGGTCGGCATGTTCGGCTCGGGACAATGGACGGTGTGGGAAGGTTATGCCGCCAACAAGCTGATGAAGGCCGGCTTTCGCAGCAACAACATCGACCCCAATGCCCGCCATTGCATGGCCTCGGCGGTGATGGGTTTCATGCGCACCTTTGGCGCGGATGAGCCGATGGGTTGCTACGACGACATCGAAGCCACCGACGCCTTTGTGTTGTGGGGCTCGAACATGGCAGAGATGCATCCGATCCTGTGGAGCCGCGTCACCGACCGGCGCCTGAGCTATCCGCACGTGAAGGTCGCGGTGCTGTCGACTTTCGAACACCGCAGCTTCGAGCTGGCCGACATCCCCATGGTGTTCAAGCCACAAACCGACCTGTTGATCCTCAACTACATCGCCAACCACATCATTGAAAGTGGCGCGGTCAATCAGGATTTCATCAGCAAGCACACGCGCTTCGCCAAGGGCGCCGACGATATTGGCTACGGCTTGCGAGCCGATGATCCGCTGGAAAAACAGGCGAAGAATGCCGACAAGGCCAATACCTGGACAGACATGTCCTTCGAGCAGTTCGCCGAGTTCGTCAAACCCTACACCCTGGAACGCACGGCGAAAGAAACCGGGGTTGCGCCTGATCGCCTCAAGTCGTTGGCCGAACTCTATGCCGACCCCAACCGTAAAGTCGTGTCGTTCTGGACCATGGGTTTCAACCAGCACACCCGCGGAGTTTGGGCCAACAACCTGATCTACAACATCCATTTGCTCACGGGCAAGATCAGCGAGCCGGGCAACAGCCCCTTCTCGTTGACCGGCCAGCCATCGGCCTGTGGCACTGCCCGCGAGGTCGGGACTTTCTCCCACCGCCTGCCCGCCGACATGGTGGTGACCAACCCCAAGCACCGCGCCACCGCGGAAAAAATCTGGAAGCTGCCTGCCGGCACCATTCAGGAGAAAGTCGGCTTTCATGCGGTGCAACAAAGCCGCATGCTCAAGGACGGAGTGCTCAACGTGTACTGGACCCAGGCCAGCAACAACATGCAGGCCGGGCCCAACATCATGCAGGAAGTGTTGCCTGGCTGGCGCAACCCGGACAACTTCGTGATCGTCTCGGACGTCTACCCCACCGTTTCCGCCCAGGCGGCCGACCTGATCCTGCCCAGCGCGATGTGGGTGGAAAAGGAAGGCGCCTTCGGCAACGCCGAGCGCCGCACGCAGTTCTGGCATCAGTTGGTCAGCGCACCGGGAGACGCCAAGTCCGACCTGTGGCAGTTGGTGGAGTTTTCCAAACGCTTCAAAACCGATGAAACCTGGCCCGCGGAGTTGCTGGCCAAGGCCCCGGAGTACAAGGGCAAGACCCTGTTCGAAGTGTTGTTCAAGAACGGCCAGGTCGACGAGTTTCCCGTCGAGCAAATCGAGACCGGCTACAAGAACGATGAAGCCAAGGCCTTTGGTTTCTACCTGCAAAAGGGCCTGTTCGAAGAGTACGCGCAGTTTGGTCGCGGTCATGGCCATGACCTCGCGGCTTTCGATCGTTACCACAGCGAACGCGGCCTGCGCTGGCCGGTGGTCGACGGCAAGGAAACCCGCTGGCGCTACCGCGAGGGGCTCGACCCCTATGTGGAAACGGGCAGCGAAGTGCAGTTCTACGGCTACCCGGACAAGAAGGCGATCATCTTCGCCCTGCCCTACGAGCCACCGGCCGAAGCCCCGGACGCCGACTTCCCGTTCTGGCTGAGCACCGGCCGGGTCCTGGAGCATTGGCACACGGGCACCATGACCCAACGGGTGGAAGAACTGTACAAAGCCGTGCCCGACGCCCTGGTCTACATGCATCCCGAGGATGCCAAGGCCATGAACGCACGCCGTGGCAGCGAAGTGAAGCTGATCAGCCGCCGCGGGGAAATCCGCGCCCGCATCGAAACCCGCGGGCGCAACAAACCGCCGCGCGGCCTGGTGTTCGTGCCGTTTTTCGATGCCAACAAGCTGATCAACAAGGTCACGCTCGACGCCACCGACCCGATCTCCAAGCAGACCGACTACAAGAAATGCGCGATCCGCATCGAGTTGATCAGCGTGGCTTGAGGAGAACCGTCATGACTTTTCGCATCCTGCCGTTGTTCCTGCTCGCCGTGATGGGCGCGGTAATTGCCGCAGAAGTTGATTACCCCCTCGATGCACCAGGCCCGGACGGACGCCGGCCTGGCGGCACCCTGACGCAAAACGCGCCAGCGCCGCCCCTGGCCGACGACGAAAACAAGGACCTCAAGCGCGAGCGCAACTACCCTGACCAGCCACCGACCATCCCGCACAGCATTCGCGGCTATCAGATCGACAAGAACGGCAACAAGTGCCTGTCCTGCCACAGCCGGGCCAACAGTCCACGCAGCCAGGCGACGATGATCAGCATCACCCACTACATGGACCGCGACGGCCAGGCGCTGGCGGCTGTCTCACCGCGTCGCTACTTTTGCAACCAGTGCCATGTGCCGCAAAAAGATGTGCTGCCACTGGTGGGCAACAGCTTCGAGACCATCGACAAAATCCTGCAAGACGACGCCAACGCCGCGCAGAAACGATGAGGAGGCGCCATGAAAGCACTGTTCGCCCTGTTTAAGGACTACTGGGGCATCCTCTGTCGGCCGAGCGTTTATTTCAGCCTGGGATTCCTGACGCTGGGCGGTTTCATCGCCGGGATCATTTTCTGGGGTGGGTTCAACACGGCACTGGAGCTGACGAACACCGAGAAGTTCTGCATTTCCTGCCACGAAATGCGCGACAACGTGTTTGTCGAATTACAGGACACCATCCACTACACCAACCGCTCAGGCGTGCGCGCGAGCTGCCCGGATTGCCACGTACCCCATGAGTGGACCCACAAGATCGCGCGTAAAATGCAGGCTTCGAAGGAAGTCTGGGGCAAGCTTTTCGGCACCATCGACACCCGCGACAAATTCCTCAACCTGCGCCGTGAGCTGGCGGAACACGAATGGGCCAGGCTCAAGGCCAACGACTCGCGCGAATGCCGCAACTGCCACAACTTCGAATTCATGGACTTCACCCGCCAGGGCAAACGGGCAGCGGCCATGCATTCCACGTCATTGGCCAAGGGCGAGGCCACCTGCATCGACTGCCACAAGGGCATTGCGCACAAGCTGCCGGATATGAGCGGGGTCAAGGGCTGGTAGCGGTTCAGTTGCTTGCCACGTGATCCACCGGACCGGTGGTCACCAGTGCCTGCAACGACGCATCGAACTGTTTCAACGCGTTCACTTGCAACTCGGTCTGCTGATTGATTTGCGCGGCAATCTGCGGCGCGGCTTTGCCATGCACCCACACCGAGGGCATCTGCTCGGCACGTGAACCTTGCGCCTGGCCGATGTATTGCAGGTTCGAATCGTAGAACCTGGCCACAAACCGCGCCTCAACCTGACTGTTGCGTTTGGACACCAGGCGACTGAAAGTGTCGAGCATCACCACCACGTCCGGATGAGCCTGAAGCGCCGCATCGAGGTTGTCATAGACCGTCACCGCGGCGAACTCTTTCTGCAATGACGTCATCAACCAGCCAATCGCCCGCTGCGGGTCGGAGCTGTCGACGAACGCCTGGCTGATCCGCTTATCCAGCCCGGGGTTTTGCGCCCCCTTTACCGCCACAGCGTGATAGCTCTCGAGGTATTGCTGGGTGTTGAGCGTGTTTTCGCTGTAGAGCACCGCGACCTTTTGTGCGTGTTGCAATCGCACAGTGCTGTCGGCAATCGGCAGGAAACGGCAGGACGCATCGCCAGCCATTGCCGGTGCGGTTGCAGCCACACTGGCGCTGAACAGGGCGAAAAAAGCCAGCAGGGTCGAGATTCTCATCGCGCTTATTCCTTCAATGGCGAGATCGGTATGACGCTATCTTCCTCCCTTGGCGGAAAAACAGAACTTGCATTCCTTAATGATGGGTATCGAGCGAATGAATGGTTGCTATGACGCTGCCTTCTCGCCTGTTTTCCCGCAGGCTCCCGCCTGGGGCACCAGTTGGATATCGACACGCCGGTTGGTCGCGCGCCCGGCCTCGCTGTCGTTACTGGCGATCGGCTGGCTGTCGGCAAAGCCCTGAACCGCGAAGCAGCTGTCGGGGATGTCCCCCATCCGCTGCATCCAGCCGCGCACCGCCGAGGCGCGAGCGTGGGACAGCTGCAGGTTTTGTTCGGCATTGCCCTTGGCGTCGCTGTGCCCGGCAATGACGATCAACCAGTCAGGTTGGGCCTTGATGTCGACCAGGGCACTGATTAATACCTTGGTCGAGCCGGGCTTGAGTTCGGCGCTGCCGGGAGTGAATAGGGAGAGGCTGTCCAGGCGCACCGGCTCGGGCACCCTGGGTGGCGTCTCGAAAACGCTGGTCAGGCGGTTAATGCCCTCCTTGTCCGGGCTCGCCAGCCAGGTCGTCCAGGAGGCACCCGCGGCCAAGGTAATCGTCGCGGCGGCGGCGAACAGCCAGGAGCCAAGCCGGCGCGCCTGCTTTTGCTGACCGCCAGCCAACACGACAGGCATCGGCGGCGTCGGCAGGACCACTACCGGCATCACCGGGAGCGGTTGCGGCAGTCTTGCCGACAATGCCACCGCGTCGAACAACGAGTGGGTCTGCGTGTGGCTCTGCGCCAGCCTCTGTAGCAGACCTTCGACTTGCTGACGTAGCGCTTGCAATGTGCCCGGCGAATGCAGTGCCTGTCGATTCAGCCGTGCCTGCAAGCACTCCAGTGCCGCGCCCAGTTGAGCGATCACTGGCAGCCCCCAGGGTTGCAGCTCCAGGCTGCGCAACAGGGGCTGCAGACGCGCCAATAGCCAGGCCAGGATTTCGAGGCGCGCCGGCTCCATCGCCGGCCACAGTGTTGCCCATTCGCAGACCAGCGCCTCGATCAGCGCGATCCCCTGAACCATACCTTCCAGGCCGTGGAGGTGACTACGGGCAAGTACGAAAGCAGCGGCTGTTTGCAACTCCGCCCCGTTACGCTTGAACAGCACAAGGCACAATTGTTCCACCTTGACCCAATCCACATCGGGGCAGGCCGGATGGCTCAGCCTGGCCAACTCTTCACGCAGTGCCTTGAACTCACTGAAAGCGCTTGGGTCGCCGCCAAGCCTGATTCGCATCTCAAACATCGCTGTCATTGCGCATTCCTTTGGTTAATCAATTCCCGACATCGATAGATAGTGCTGTCGCTTCAAGTGACGCACCAGGACATGGCCACCTGGTGTGAGCGTGGTGCCGAAGGTCAGTCGACGGCCCCCCTTGAGTTGCACTTCGAGGCTGTACTCCAGATGACCCGGTCGGGTCTGGGGCAACAGTTCGATGCCAATCGTGGCCAGGCGCGGCTCGTACTTGGCCAGAGTGTCGGCCATGGCACTCATCAGTTCATGCGCCGTCCCCGGTAGACCCTGCAGAATCCGGCCCATGTCCGGCAAGCCATAATCGGGCAGATGGTCGAGCGCGCCGGCCCGGCTGTTTAAGATGCGACGCAGGTTGTCCAGCACCGACAGCGTGCATTGATCCTCATCGGCGACCAGATGCAGATCCAGTTCGCCGTCGAAATTCTGCAGGAGCGTCTCGTACAACGAGGGATTGAGGTCGCTCATCCGTCACTCCTTGGCCAGTGGGCGCAGGGTCAGTCTGTTGTCCCCCAGTTCGATCACCCGCACCCGGTCCGGGTCGAGGTCATCGCGTGCCAGGGTCAAGCGCCAGGTATCGGCTCGGTTATCGACCTCACGGAACAATGCGACCACGGCGATATAGCGTGCCTGCTTGTCCAGGGGGATGTTCAGTTGCGCGCCTTGGTCGGGCTTGACCACCAGGGTTCGTTTGTCCAGCAGGTCGGCACTCAACACGTGCTCGTCCTGGCTGAGCAAGCTGTCGTAGTTGGCCTTTTCCAGCGCCTTGCGGTCACGCAGCTGATAAACCCGCACCAGGGTCGGCACGGACAACGCGTTCATGTCGATCCCTGCAGTGTTCAGCGCTGCACGCCCGCTGAGGTCCAGGTGCAGGGTTTTCACCTGCTTGTAGAAGATCGCCTCGGTGGTCGAGGTCGTCGCGTCTGTCACGCTCTGGGTTACTCCGCAAGCGCTGAGCAATACACCGAACGCGGCGACCCCCAATGATTTAGCAACGGTACGCGACATGCTGTGTCTCCCTGACCTGGCGGTTTTTCTGCAGGCCTTGATAGCGGCCCAGATTGATCGTGATGATGGTGCTTTCGCAGGCCTGCCTGGCATCACTGCCCAGGCCCAGGACCGCGGTCATGCCCAGCGACACCTGTGCTCGTCCCAACAGCGGTGGCGGCAGGCTGTGCAGGGGCAACGATAACTGCAGCTTTACCGTGCAACGCCAGCCCAGGTACACGCGCAGCAATACCAAAAGATCGTTGTATAACTGGCCACCCGGCAGCCAGCCACGGGCCTCGTCCCGGTCTTCGGTGAACAGCGCCAGATGCAACTGACTGTTGGCGTCGTAGCCGACACCACCCAGGGGGGTGCCCTGGGACAAGCGCACCGGATGCTCGGCGGACAGGCTCGCCGGCTGCGCCAGCAGCACTTTCTGCGGCCAGTGTGGCGTTACCTGTATCCGGGTTTCGCGAGCCAGCAACTTCACCAGCGCAGCGATGCCTTCGGCGTTGCGAGTTGGCAGTCGCATCACGCTGAGCAAGGCGAGGAAGCGCGATATCGGCGTGGCAACCTGCCTGGCAGTTCCGGGAATACCCAGGCCGATCAGTCCCAGCAGACACTGCGAGGTTGCATCCGTACCACCGGCTTCGAAGGCGGCGGGATAGGAGTACTTGCGCCATATCCGGTAGAACTGGGTAAAGATCCGGTGGTTGAAAATGTCCAGGAACGCTTCGAGCGCCTCGTGTCCCTCGCGTCGCTGGGCGATATCGTCCAGAAAAGCCGTCGGCAATGGCGAGTCCACGCCATACAGACCCAACAGGCGCGTGCGCACCGTGGCCGGGCGCCAAGGATGCTTATCGTCGGTTTCAATGGCCTTCAGTTCTCCGGCAGGGAAGCCCATGCCCGGGTCTGGCCGAAAGCGGACCGGTTCATCCGCAGGTGATGTGGTGCTGCCCAGTGGCGGGTAATCGTGCAGCGTCTGTTCAAGCAACTGGCAGAAGCGATACAGATTCGCCTCGGCCACCTGCCCCTTCAGGGCTTCGAGTAAACCGCTGGCTTTCAGCCGGGAATTCGCTGACTGTGGTTCTCGTTCCATCGCAGGCACTTTCCAGTAGGTTGCAGGATCAGCGTGAGCTGGTTATAGAGGTGGATGTCGGCGTACAGGGCGAAGAAGCGATTGAGCATTTCGCCGAACAGACTGATGTCGCCCTCACCGCTGAAGCCGTTGGCATCCAGCGTGACTTCGATATCCACCCCGCGCAGCAGAAAGCCTCTTTCGAAGCGCTGGACCAGGTGGTGGCTGACCTCGACAATCGCCGCCAGGCGACGCCGGTTCAGCTCACTGCCCGTCCAGTCATACAACGCCAGCGTGCCGCGCAGCACTTCGGCATTGTCGAGCATCGGCAGGAAGTTCGACCCAAGATGACTGAGCACCCGCCAGTGGAAGCGGTCGCGGTTGGGCGGATAGCACGGCAAGGTCGGCGCACACAGGTTGCGCACCCGCAAGTCGACCTGAATCGATTGCACCGGCGTATCGAGCAAGGTGCCTTGCAGGGCCTTGCGCGGCAGTTGTCCGTGGGTGCCGGTCAAGCGCAGCGACAGACTTTCGCTGCTGTCCAGCCGATCCTGATCGAAACCTTCGCCACCCAGGATCAGCCAGGTGTCATGCAGGCCATTGGGGCCACGCTTGAGTCGCGTATGGAAATACCGCTCCGGTGCTTCGTCACGCAACATGCCTCCCTTGTGACGAAAGCTGGTGAATGGCACGTATTCATGGCGCACGGCGCTCTTTGAGCCGCTGACCCGATCCACCGAATAAATCTCCGTATGCCCGTCCTGCAAGCGCATGGGACGAAGCAGGTAATCTGTTTGCAGGGGCGCCAGGGTCATCGGGTCGGACTCCAGCGTGAACAGATTGATCACTGGCACGCAATGCAGGCGAATGTGCTCGGCGCTCGGAATGAACGCCTGGGGCAATGGCTCGCGCAGCACCACCTCGAGTTCGAACCAGGGGGTATTCGGTGGCAGCTCCAGGTGCTCGAGCCCGCAGAGGGTCACGAACATGAACTTCTCGCGAAAGGTGAAATACTCCAGCAGCAACTGATAGCCACTGAAGGCACTGTCGCCCTTGGGCCACAGGCGATCCTCGTCACCGAATCCCTTGGGCATGAAATAACCGTCCAGCCGCTCGCGCACATCCTGGCCCGGCAGACGCACATACAGTGCTTGGCTGTTCAGCGTCAGCGCCTGATGCAGCGCACTGGCCAGCGCCGCATCGGCATTGAGGTACAACGGCAGGCGGCTCAGGTCGATCTCGCTGGCGTTGGCCATTGCACCGCAGGCAAAACGCAGTCTCAGCAGCGAGCGACCGTCCGGTTCATGGGCCACCTGCACGCGCTCCAGGGCTAGCGGCTGCAATGTCAGGCCTTGGGTGGTGGTATAGCGGCAACGGGTGCGCAATGGTCCGATGGGTTGCGACAGCACTTCAAAACCGCTGCCGATGTGCTCGCTGCGCTTCATCTGCGCGAGCTCGGGCAGCAACTCGACAATCGAGAGCGACGGTATGGTGCGCAGGTAATGTGGCCAGAGCAGGCTGACCAGTCCTTCGGTCAGCTCCGGCAGGTCATCATCAAGCTTTTCACGCAACCGCCCCATCAGGAAGGCAAACCCTTCAAACAGCCGCTCCACATACGGGTCGCGCGCGCCCGACTTGTCCAGGTTCAGTTGGGCCGCCCGGTCTGGAAAAGCTTCGGCAAACTCTTTGCCGGCCTCGCGCAGGTAGCGCATTTCGGCGTCGAAATACTGCAGTGTCAGATTGTCGATGCTCAAAGAAAAAATCCTGATAAATGAAGTTCAGCCACAGAGCACTGCGGCACGTACCGGGTCGACTGCCACCAGCGCTGCCAGCAGCGCCTCCATGCGCCGGGTCAGCCCGGGTTTGTCCGCGTCATTGCGTTGAGCTTTCAGGCGCAACAGCTTGAGCAGGCGAGCCTTGACCTCGAAACTCAGCTCCGTTTCCCATTCGGCCAACCCATGACGTTGTCCACTGGCATCCAGTTCGCCGAGCAGGTGAATGGCCAGTTCGCTCTTGCCGTATTGCTCGGCCACCCGCGCCATCAGCAGGCGCAACAACCAGCGTTGGCGGCCGGTATGGATGCCCGGACGCGCGGCCAGCCAGGCCAATGAGTGCTCGACGCCATCGCTGTCGGCCTGGGCCAGGGCCTCACCTTCCAATGACAGGATCCCGGGGTCCTCGCCGGTTGCGGCAACGGTCGGCGCCGGTAGCCATTGCTGAGGCCGATTGCCACAGACGTGCTGGCTGATCCACTCGCGTGTCACCTCGTCCGCCAAGGGCGAGCCATCGTTCCAGCACAACGCCTCCAGCCCCGGCAAGCGCTCGAGGAACATGCCCAGGTCGCGCTTGGCAATGTCGGCCCAGCTGTCCTGTGGCGCGGGTTGTTTGCTCAGTGCCTGGTACAGGTACCACTGCAAATCCAGCCAGAAATGGTTCACACCCTCGGCGTAGATCCGCTCTACCAAATCCAACAGTTCACTGAAGTTTTGTTGCAGGTGCAGGCGCTTGAGTTGTGCGCGGTATTCGCCACGGGGGGGTGCCAGGCGCGTCTTGCCACTGGCGTCCTGCAGTGGTGCTGCATGCACGGTATCCCAGCGCAGGCTTTTCATCAGGCGATGAGCCGCCAACCAACCCTGGGATTGTTCGCGCAAATAACCTGCCAACGCTCGACCGTTATCCAGCAAGTCGCGCCCGGATCTGATGACCGTCGCGTCGGGGGCAGCCGCTCGCGTGTTCGTCTCGTGGCTGGCGCTGTTCTGCGGTACCAGCGCGTCTACCCCGCCCGATTGCGCCAGCCGCGCAGACAACGCGGCATATAGCGCGCCGAGGTCGGGACGCTGATCCTGGGGCCAGGCGGCCAACTCACGCTCCAGCCAGGCTAGCGCCGCCACCGTGCGCTCGGCTTCGTCCTTGACCACCTCGGGGTAGCGCGACAGGGTGTCGAGCACCTTGCTGCTCGCCAGCCACTCCAGCGCCATTTTCCGGCTGTGGGGACGCGCGGGCAGCACCAGGGCGGCATAGCGTTCCAGCAATGCGGCCAACAGGTTCAGGCCGTCGGCCAAGCCTGCTTCGCCATCCCTGTGCAAGCGTGCCCATATGTAATAAGTGACTACCCGCAGGTCCTTGGACGATCCGGCAAGCAGCGTCTGCGCCAGGTGAATGACCTGTTCGATATCGGCCCCGGACAGTTTGTTGACCTCCTCACGCATGCGTTGGAAGTCATCGTCACAGGCCGGGTCTTCGCCTACGGGCAAGTCCGCGCTGATGGGCTGCAACCAGGATTGCCAGTGCGCTGCCTGTGCTCGGGCAAGGCCCAAGGCATCGCGCGCTCCCAGGCAACGTTCGATCAATCGCTCCAGGCTCATTCAAACCTCCCGTTCATTGCATAGGGCACAGCTTTCTCGTCCTTGCCGAGAAAAATCTGCGTCGGCAACTTAAAGCCGCGCAACTTCAGCAACGCCATCGGCCCCGCCCCCAGCTCAGTGCGCAAATACCAGGTCAGGCCAATGCCATCCGGCGCCTTGAGCACCAGGCGAAAACGGCTGTCGCCATCGTCCAGCGGCGTGACCTGCGTCTGTTCCAGCAGG